>URNE01000237.1 GCA_900549045.1 uncultured bacterium
ATTTCTCATCCGTCTCAAAAGCGAATCGCGGAGGTTTCTTATTTTTCCAAAGGCGACAGCGCGGCGCGGCGGCGTCCGTTCAGATACGCCCACACCCCCTGGAACAGCGCAAGCGCCGTGCCGATCACATACGCGACATTCAGATTCAAACCGAAGCCGTACGGTCCCTTGTGAGCGGGGGAAGTCCACACGATGAACGTCACGACGATAAACGTCATGAACATTCCGGGAAACAGTGTCACCCAGCCGTTTTTCTTCTGGCTGAACAGCCAGACGGATGTTGCAGTCAGCGTACAGGCGCCGAGCACCTGGTTGCCCCATGCGAAGTAATTCCACAGATGCTTGAACGACTCCGCGCTCATATTCGACCACCAGAGAAGCCCGGCGACCAGCACCACAAGCGGAATGCAGAGAAGCACGCGGTTCACGAGCTTCGTCTGCCCGATGTTCAGAATCTCCGCAAGGCTCAGACGCAGACTGCGCATCGCCGTATCGCCGGAGGTGATTGCGAGAATCACAACCGCGATAATCGTCAGGACGCCCATCCAGCCGCCGAGGAAATACTGCGTAATGTCAACAAGGACCTGAGTCGAATTCTCCGTGAACTTCGCCGGGATCAGATTGTAAATGGCGAATCCCGCGGCAGCCCAGATCATCGCGATGACACCTTCCACGATCATCATGCCGTAGAAGGTTCCGCGCGCCTCGCGCTCGGACTTCATGGTGCGGGCGACGATCGGCGACTGCGTTGCGTGGAAACCGGAAAGGATGCCGCACGCAATCGTCACGAACAGACACGGCAGAATCGGGTTTTCCTCGCGGAAACCGAGAATCAGCGACTTCAGTTCGGGGGTCTCCAGCATCATTCCCGGAGTCGAGAATGAATACTGCCAGATCATTGAGAAGAAGATTGCGAACGTTCCGATCATCAGCATCGCGCCGAACAGCGGATAGACCGCCCCGATGATTTTGTCAACCGGAAAAATCGTCGCGATGATGTAGTAAACGAATATCGCCGCAACCGCAATCCAGAAGACCGAAACGGTCGGGAACAGGCGGTCAATCAGTCCCGCCGGGATGTTGATGAACACCGCCACCACCAGCAGAAGCAGGAAGCACATGAAAATCGAAAAGAGCCCGTAGAACGGTTTTCCCATCGTCTTCCGAATCAGCGCCGGAAGGTTCGCGCCGTTGTGCCGCAGAGACATCATGCCCGCGACGAAATCGTGCACCGCGCCGCCGAAAATATTGCCGATCGGAATGATCAGAAACACGATCGCGCCGAACTTCACGCCGAGAATCACGCCGATCACCGGTCCGATACCGGCAATGTTCAGGAGCTGAATCAGCATGTTCTTCCAAGTCGGCAGAACCAGATAGTCCACTCCGTCACAACTTGAGACCGCCGGGGTCGTCCGGTCGTCCGGTCCGAGAATTTTTTCCACGAATTTACCGTAACAGCAGTAGCCGGCCACCAGCATTACGATACCGAGCAGAAACATTAACATTTTTACCTCCTTGAAGGTTGGTCAATGATCAAAAGTCAAGCAGATGGAACTTTTTCACAAGCCCGATTATCCAGAGCAGCAGAATGACGGCGGGCAGAATCCATGTGATGTAGAACGAAAGCAGACGCGGGAAGTTGAATCCGCTTCCGGTGTTCGCTTCCGTCAGGAAGTTCTGAAGTCCCCAGCCACGGCGGCGTGTGCAGAACAGCGTGATCATCAGAGCGCCGAGCGGAAGGAAATTGTCGCTCACGATAAAGTCTTCGAGGTCAAGAACACAGGTGCCTTCGCCCAGCGGCTGGAAGCTCTTCCAGAGGTTGAAGCCGAGGATGCAGGGAAGCGATAAGACGAAGAGCAGAATTCCCGTGACCAGAGTTGATTTCTTCCGCGAAAAGCGCAGTTCGTCGATGCCGAACGCAATCAGATTTTCCGCAACCGCAATCAGCGTCGTCAGAGCCGCGATGCAAAGGAAAAGGAAGAAGATGAATCCGCGCGCCATGCCATATTCCATATTCAGGAAGACACGGGGAAGTGTGACGAAGATCAGTCCCGGTCCCTGGCCCGGCTCAACGCCGTAGGCGAAACAGCTCGGGAAAATGATGAGTCCGGCGCAGATCGCGACAAAGGTGTCGAGCGTAATGATAATGGTCGCCTCCTGCGGCAGCGACTGCGTCTTGGCGACGTAGCTTCCGCAGATCGCGATGCTGCCGATGCCGAGGCTGAGCGTAAAGAACGCCTGGGTCATTGCCGCATGAACCGCCGGCCAGAAGCCGCTCTGCTCCAGAGTCTTAACGCTCGGCATGAGGAAGAATTTCAGTCCTTCGGAAGCGTTCGGCAGACGGCACGCCTGAATGGCGAGTCCGATGAGCAGCAGGAAGAGACCTGCCATCATGAACTTGGTTACGCGCTCCACACCGGCCTTGAGTCCGGCGATGCAGACGGCCACGGTGATTCCGATCGCGATGTAGGTGAAAAGCATCTGCCGCCCGGGGCTGGCAAGGAAACCGTTGAAGAATCCCGGTACGCCGTCCGCGCCGACCTGCGAAAAGACGCCGGTCGCGAAATAGCAGGTGTAGGCGAGGAGCCATCCGGTGATGACCGTGTAGAACATCAGAAGGATGAGATTGCCGGAAAAGAACAGCATTCCGGGCTTTTCCCACGGAAGCGCACGTTCCGGATTCTTGAGACGCTTGTAGCAGCCGACCAGGTCGAGCTGTCCCGCGCGTCCGACGGAGAGTTCCATCACCATGACCAGGAATCCGAGCAGGACAAGGAAGAAGAGATACATCAGAACAAAGATTGCGCCGCCGTACTGTCCGCAGATATACGGGAAACGCCAGATGTTGCCAAGACCGATCGCACATCCCGCAGTCAGCAGGATGAAGCCCAAACGGGACGCAAGCATTTCGCGTCCGCCAGAAGATTGATTACTCACAAAAACCTCTCTTTAATTGTTGCATATCCGGCAATTTACCACACAATCGCCGATTCTGCAAATCCGGAAGCGAATTTATTTCAGAAAAATCGTCTCTTCACATTCCCTCTTTTTTCCGCACTTCCAGCGGACTGAGGCCGACCGCGCGTTTGATGAACCGTGTGAACGTGCGCGGTTCCGCGAACCCGCAGCGGAGCGCAACCTCGCGGACCGACGCATCCGTCCCGCGCAAAAGCGACATTGCCTGCTCCAGACGGTTGTTCAGAATATAGCGTCCCGGCGTTTTGCCCGTGTACTCACGGAAGAGATTGATCAGGTGATTCTTCGAAACGTGGAGCGATTCGCTGAGTGTTCCGACGTCAAAATACGGATCGTAGAGATGTGCGGAGATGATTTCCAGCGCCTGTTTCGCGATCTTTCCGCTGCCCATCGCGCAGTTCGTTCCGGAAGCAAACGCGAGCTGTTCCATGATAAGCGCCGCCGATTTACGCACACAAAAAGGGTCATCCTCGGAAATGTTCCGTTTCAGCTCCGCAAAACGGTCGGCGGGATAAGGCTGAAGCGCATGCTGAAGGCGCGGATATTGATACGAAAGCATGAACGCCTGCGCCCCGCACCGCCGAGTTCTGTTCCCGTGCGGATCTCCGCTTGCAAAATGCGGAATCTCCTGCGATATTGTCTCCATGAATGAAAAACAGGGGAAACTGAATGAAAACGATCGCCTGTTTTGATTTTTCCGTATGAATGCCGAAGGGAAAATGCACCCCGCGCATGTCGGGGTCGGTATGCCGTTTCCCGGCGAACGGTGCTGGGGCTACACGATCGTCTGCAACTTTTCCGGCACGGAGGAGACGCAGACGATCCGCGGCAATGATTCAACTCCAGGTTCTGGCTTTGGCGCTCCAGACACTGCGCAAACGGTTCCTTGCGGAACTGGAGCATGCTCCGCGTTTCTTCTACGATGAGGAAGACGTCGACCCGATGACCGGAGAGACACTTTCCCATTGTTTCCCGTCCCTTTAACGGGACTCACACCTCCGTCAGCCGTTTCTTCCGGTACATCAGCGGAGTTTCCCCGGTGTTTTTCCGGAACGCCCGGATAAAGTAAATGGAGTTGCAGAAACTGAGTTCCTCCGCTATCCGGGAAACGGAGTGATCGGTATTTTCCAGCAGGAACTTTGCCTGACGGATCCGTTGTGCAAGCACGAACTGCGCGGGAGACTGTGAATAGAATCTCCGCCAGTGAAGATAAAACGCCCGCCGGGACATTCCGCAGGAAGCGATCAGCCGCGGCATATCAATTTTCTCCGCACAATGAGAATGCAGATACGATGCGGCTTCGCGGATCCTCTTCTCATTGAAATCCGGTTTCCGCGCCGCATTTTCCCGGAACAGAAACAGTTCCACCAGAATCCGCTGAAAAATCGCATCAATCCGTTCCGGGATCCCCGCGGTGTGCAGAGACTGCGTATAATGTTCCGCTTCCCCGAACAGCCGTTCAACAGGTCCGGAATAAACAATCGGCCAGATCGGCAGAGAAAAATCCATTCCGTACCGCTCCAGCACCATCACGCTCTCCGCCGGATAATGGAAAAAACACACCTCACGCTCTCCTGCCGAACGGAACGAA
>URNE01000238.1 GCA_900549045.1 uncultured bacterium
AAAACAAAAAATTCTCCTCCGTCACCGTGGAACTCCGTTTTCAGAACGGAGAAAAGTATCCGCTCACAGGCCGTCTTGACTCCTTCGACAATCAGATCAGCCAGGCGACGGGGACCTTCAAAATCCGTGCTGTTTTCGACAATCCGCGCGAGCGTCTGATTCCGGGCATGTACGTCAAAATCCGCATCCGCTCCGGTGAGGCGAAAACAACCGCCGCCGTTCCGCGTGCGGCAATGCAGACCGACATGAGCGGCGACTACGTTTATGTCGTCGGCAAGGAGAACACGGTTGAACGCCGCAGCATCAAAGCGGCGGAACTCGACGGCACAATCTACATCTCCGACGGAGTGAAAACCGGAGAGCTTGTGCTTGTCGAAGGAATCTCCAAGACGCGTCCCGGCGGAAAAGTCGCCCCGCAGCTTCAGAAGACCGCGGAGACGGTAAAATGATCAGCCGCTTCTTCATTGATCATCCGCGCTTTGCGCTCGTCATCGCCATTCTCTTTCTGCTGACCGGCGCGATTGCGATCAAAACTCTGCCCGTCGCCCAGTACCCGAACATTTCACCGCCGCAGATTCAGATCACCGCGACCTACCCGGGCGCGGATGCGGCGACCGTGCGCGACACCGTCATTCAGCCGATCGAAGCACAGATCAACGGCGTCAAGCGGATGCTTTACATGGGCTCCACCGCAACCGACAACGGTGCCGCCGTCATCAACGTCACCTTCGACATCGGAACGGACGGCGATTCCAACACCGTCAATGTCCAGAACCGGGTGAACTGGGCCAATGCCTCCCTCCCCGCGGAAGTGCAGCAGCAGGGTGTGATCGTCAAGGAAAAATCAGCAAATATGCTGCTGATCATCTCCCTTACCTCGCCGAAGGGAACGCATGACGAACTCTATCTCAGCAACTTCATGTCCCTGTACATCAAAGATGAAATCGCGCGCATTCCCGGTGTCGGCGATGTTTCGCAATTCGGCGAACACAAGTACTCCATGCGCGTCTGGCTTGATCCCGACCGCCTGGCCTCGCTCAAACTGACGGTCGACGACGTGGCAAACGCCATCAAGGCGCAGAATGTCCAGGTCTCCGCCGGGTCCGTCGGCGACGCCCCGATGAAAGGACGCGTTCCGATCCGTCTTTCCATCAGCACGCAGGGACGTCTTGCCACGCCTGCGGAATTCGGAGAAATCGTCATCCGAGCAGAGGAGGACGGTTCGCAGATCAAAGTCAAAAATGTTGCCGAAGTGGAACTCGGCGCGGAAAACTATGCAAGCTCCGCGCAGGTCAACGGCAAGCCCGGCGCAATGCTCGCGGTCTATCAGCTCAACGATGCGAACGGACTTGCCATCGCGGAAGCGTGCAAAGCCAAACTCGCCCAGCTCAAACAGACCGTCTTCCCGGATGATCTGGAGTACGGCATTCAATACGATACGACCGACTTCATCGAGGCGTCCATCGACGAAGTCGTGGAAACGCTGATCATTGCGGTTCTGCTCGTCGTCCTCGTCACCTACATCTTCCTCCAGGACTGGCGCTCGACTCTCGTTCCGACCATTGCGATTCCGGTCTCGCTCGTCGGAACCTTCGCCGCAATGTCCGTTCTCGGGTATTCAATCAACCTCATCACCCTCTTCGGTCTGATCCTCGCAATCGGAATTGTGGTGGACGATGCGATCGTGGTCATCGAAAACGTAAACCGCCTGATGGAGGAGGAGGGGCTCTCCCCGCGCGACGCCGCAATCAAGTCCATGCAGCAGGTGACCTCGCCGATCATCGCCACCACCTCCGTTCTGCTTGCCATGTTCATCCCCATCTGCTTCATGAGCGGCATTACCGGCGTGATGTACCGTCAGTTCGGAATCACGATCTCCATCAGCGTCTTCATCTCCATGATCAATGCGCTGACGCTGAGTCCCGCACTGAGCGCGCTCCTGCTGAAGCCGATGAACGGGACGCGCAAAAAATTCATTCTCTTCCGCTGGTTTGACGCTGCATTTGACAAGCTCACCTCAGGCTATCTTGCAATCGTCCGCTCCCTGCTCCGCAAAGCAATTCTGATCGGCGGACTCTATCTTCTCTTCACCTGTTCGCTCGGCTGGTTCTACGGACTCGTGCCGACCGGATTCGTGCCGGATGAAGACCAGGGCGCGTTCTTCGTCAACATTCAGCTGCCGGACGGCGCCTCGCTTGACCGCACGATTGATGCGGGTGAAAAAGTGCGCAAGCTCCTTGCGGAAGAAAAAGAGGTGCGCGACATTTTCTCCATTGCGGGGTACAATATCATCACCGGAGTTCAGGCTTCGAACTGCGGCTTCGCAGTCGTCATGCTGAAACCCTGGGCGGAGCGTCAGGGCAAGGGTGAAGACCAGTTCTCCGTTCTGCGCAGAGCATACGCGAAACTCTCGCGGATTCCGGACGGTTCCGTTCTTCCGTTCGCGCTTCCTCCGGTTCCCGGTGTCGGAACGACGGGCGGATTCTCGTTTGTCCTTCAGGACCGCACGGGAACCGATGCGCAGAAACTGCAGTCCGTCCTGAACTCGCTTATTGCAGAAGCGAACAAGAGCCCGAAACTCACGGGGGTGTTCACGACTTTCCGCGCGAATCTGCCGCAGCTTTATCTGGATATCGACCGCGAAAAGGTTCTGAAACTGGGAGTTCCGCTCACCGAAGTGAACTCCGCTCTTCAGGGGCTCTTCGGTTATCGGTATCTGAACGACTTCAACCTTTACGGCAAGAACTTCAAGGTTGAAATCCAGGGCAAGCCGGAAGCGCGGCGCGACGCCTCGAACATTCCGACCGTCCATGTCCGCTCGAATTCCGGCGAGATGGTTCCGCTCGGAACGTTCACACAGGTGCGTACGCGCTTTGTTCCGCAGTACCTCTCGCGCTACAACATGTATTCTTCCGCCTCCGTAACCGGTTCTCCCGCTCCGGGCGTCAGCACCGGCGAGGCCATGGCGGAAATGGAAGCGATCGCCGCCCGCGTTCTCCCGACAGGCATGACGTATGAATGGACCGACATGTCCTATCAGGAGCGTCTCTCCGCCGGACAGACCGGAATCATTTTCGGTCTTGCCCTGCTGTTCATCTATCTCTTCCTGGTTTCGCAGTACGAGAGCTGGATGATTCCGCTGTCGGTTCTCCTTTCGGTTCCGGTTGCGCTTGCGGGAGCTCTCTTCTCCCTGCTCCTGCTCTCCATCACCAACAATATCTATACGCAGGTTGGTTTCGTTCTGCTGTTCGGCATTGCCTGCAAAACCGCGATTCTGATTGTGGAATTCGCGAAGGAGAAACACGAAGAGGGAATGACGGTTCTCGACGCCGCCGCTCACGCCGCGAAACTCCGTTTCCGTGCGGTTCTCATGACGGCTGTTTCGTTCATTCTCGGCACGTGGCCGCTCGTGGTCGCCTCCGGAGCGGGCGCAGTCAGCCGCCGCTCGCTCGGAACCGCGGTGTTCGGAGGAATGCTCGTCTCGGTTGTCGTCGGAACCCTGCTGATCCCCGTCTTCTATGCGGTCGTTCAGCTGATGATAAACAAAGTCGCCAAAAGGAAAATTTAAAATGGATCCAGTCTGGAAAACAATGTACAACGCCGCCCGCTCAGTTCAGAACGACCGGCGGATTTCCAGATTCGTGAAAGCCGGCTGCGTCAGCGCGGCGATTCTGGCAGGCTCCGGTAAAATTTATACCGGAGTCTGCGTGGATACCTGTTCCAGCCTCGGAATCTGCGCGGAACGCAATGCCATTTTCAATATGATCACCAACGGGGAATCGGAAATCCGGAAGGTCCTCGCACTCATGCCCGACGGCAAAACCGGCGCCCCCTGCGGAGCCTGCCGCGAACTCATGGTTCAGATGATGCCCGATGCCTGTCAGCAGGTCGAAATCATGCTGGATTACGAAAAAGAGCGCATCGTCACTCTCGCGCAGCTCACTCCGGAATGGTGGATCTGAAACTCAGCAGTTCACTTTTGATTTGATGAACAGCACCTGCACGGGCTTCGCGGAATCATTCCGCATTTTGTGCTTGCGGGAAGGCAGAATCCGGACCGTGTCGCCCTGATGCAGGAGAAACTCCTCATCCTCGAACACAATAGAGGCGTCGCCTTCGACCAGATAGGCGATTTCCTCTTCAAAATGCTGGGAAAAGCCCTCGTTCGTTTCACTGTGCGGATTCAGTGACATCAGCAGCAGACCGACGTTTGATTTCAGCGGTCCCGGCGTGAGATTGTAGTAGACCGAATTTTTCTCGTTCGGATTGTGAATGCGCTCGCGTCCGGAAGCCCGGCAAATCAGCGACGCATTGTCGATCTCCTCAAAGAAGAGCGACGACATGGAGGTCTCCAGCGTCAGGCAGATCTGCCGCAGCACGCTCAGCGTCGGATTGCCGATTCCGCGCTCCAGCTGACTCACCAGCGCCGTGCTGATTCCGCTCATTTCCGAAAAATCCTTGATGGTCAGCCCCTTTTCCTTGCGAAACTGATTAATCTTTTTACCGATCTGATTCTCTGTCATACCCTCGCCTCCTGTTCATTTCCGGTAATATAGCACGCTTTTTC
>URNE01000239.1 GCA_900549045.1 uncultured bacterium
TCCAAAATAAAAAATCGTCCGCCGGGGACTCCGCGGTTCCCGGCTCATTTTCCAAGCTGAAGCAAATCTTCAAACAGCGACTCCGCGGAAATCGTCTCCCCGCGGAAACGCAGACAGCGGACCCAGTCCCGCTCCAGCGAAACCGTGATCAGCTCCGCCCGTTCCGCAAGCTCCAGAAAATACGATGCGTCGCGCGGATGAAGCGCACGCGCACAGAGAAAATTATCCAGATCGACATCCAGAATCAGCGGCTCCGGAATCTCCGGAATTCCGCGCCGCAGATACTCCGTTTCCAAAACCTGCTCCGCCGCGAAAACCGCACGCGGGGAACCGTTCAGAATCTCCTGCGTTTCCGGCCAGACGGAGTCGCAGCGGACCGTCATGGCGGGATGCGCGCACGGCGTGAAGCTCTCGTGTGAAAGAATGCGCGCGGAGGCGAGCACCTCCGCCCGGAGCGCCCAGTCGATGTGTTCGTCATGGCGCAGCAGGGCGAGAGCGGAGAGAACGGCTTCCTCCGGATGGAAATCAAAGGCCCCCTTGACGGCGGAGCGGCCGAAGGCGGGGAGAACGTCGGTGTGATGATCAAGCGTGACGGCGTGGTACCGGCGTCCGGTGCGGCGGGCTAGACGGGTCCACGGGATCAGAACATGGTGATGCTGTTCCACGAGCGCAAGAGGCGTCCCGCGGAACAGGGTTTCGCACAGAATCATTCTTCGTCGAAGTTGTCGATTCCGCGGCGGGGACGGCGTTCGGCACGGCGTCCGGCGGGGAGATATCCGCGTTCGCGCTGTTCGCGTTTCCGGCGGTCGTCATAGTGTCCTTTGACGGGGTGCATGGGTGCGCGGCGGAGATTGGCACCGAACCGCAGGACCTCGGGATCGTCCTCCTCCAGCATGAGGATCCGTGCGATGTCGCGGCGGGTCATGAACCGCCATTCGCCGGGCTTGAGCATTCCGCGGCGGAGATCGCCGATCGCCATGCGTTCGAGACGTTTTGTGTGATTTCCGAGAGCTTCGACCATGCGGCGGATTTCACGGTTTTTGCCTTCGCCGAGAACGATCATGAACTTGCGCTCGCCGGTCTGCCAGACCTCTTCCGCGCTGAGCGTCTCGCCGTCGTCCTCAATGCCGTCGACCATCTGCTGAAGTTCGTCGTCGGTGAAGGAGTGTTCAGCGGAAAGCGCGTAGGTTTTGACGATTCCGTTTCCGGGGTGCGTCAGACGGTTCGCAAACTCGCCGTCATTGGTGAAGATGATGAGCCCTTCGCTGTCCTTGTCGAGCCGTCCGGCGGAGAAGAGACGGACGGGCTTGCGGAGAGTGATGAGGTCGATCGCTTTTTTCCTTGCGTGCGGGTCGTCGTTGGTGCAGACGTATCCGCGCGGCTTGTTGAGCATGATGTAGACATGCTCGGGAGCCGTGTCGAGCGAGGATCCGGAAACGCGGATCTTGTCCGACGGCGAAACGATGGTCGCGGGGTTGGTTTCGACCTTGCCGTTGACGGTCACTTCGCCGTTCTTGATGAGCTCGGCGGCTTTGCGTCTGGACGCGGCGCCCGCGGTGGCGAGACGCTTGGTCAGATTCATCGTGTTCTTATCCTGATGTTCCATAAACAAAACCGCCTTCCGGTTATCAGACGTTGATGGCGTCCATTTTGACATTTTCATAGCTTGCGAGACGCGCTTTCAGCGGTTCGAAGACGTTCTTGAGGAAGTCGTCGACCTGCTGCGGAGCGCGTCCGACAAACTGCGACGGCGCGAGAATCTCGTGGAATTTCGGCGAGACTTTTGCGAACAGCGGGTCGGCGGCGAGGCGCTCGATGAGGTCGTTGGAAGCGCCCTCGGCCTTGACGCGGCGTCCGGCGTCCATCGAGTGCCGGCGGATTGCCTCGTGGAGTTCCTGACGGTTTCCGCCTGCGCTGACGGCGGCCATGAGGATGTTTTCGGTCGCCATGAAGGGAAGTTCCGCCATGACATGTTTTTCGATGACCTTCGGCCAGACCTGCATTCCGTTCGCCACATTTGCGACGAGGGAGAGGATGATGTCGGCGGCGAGGAAGGATTCGGGCAGGGAAAGACGGCGGTTCGCGGAATCGTCGAGCGTGCGTTCAAACCACTGCACGGAGTGAGTCTGCGCGGCGTTGAGCGGCAGATTCATGAGATAGCGGGAGAGTGCGCAGATGCGCTCGGAGCGCATGGGGTTGCGCTTGTACGCCATGGCGCTGGAGCCGACCTGGTGCTTCTCGAACGGTTCTTCGATCTCCTTGAGGTTCGCGAGCAGACGGATGTCGCCGGCGAATTTGTATGCGGACTGCGCAATTCCGGAAAGCGCGGA
The DNA here is from genome assembly GCA_900549045.1 of uncultured bacterium. Lineage (GTDB taxonomy): Bacteria > Verrucomicrobiota > Lentisphaeria > Victivallales > UBA1829 > UBA1829. The sequence continues at coordinate 2,331 of URNE01000239.1, forward strand.
GAGCACGAAGTAGTCGATCTTGCGCGAATAGGTCTGACCGGAGAGCGCGACGGTTTTGTTGAAGCCCATTTTTTCGGCAACGAGGCGGTCGAGCTGGCGGATTTTCTCATGGTCGCCGTGGAAGAGTTCCATGAAGCTGGCCTGCGTTCCGGTGGTTCCCTTGACGCCGCGCATGGGGATGCGTTCGATCTCCTCTTCGATCCGCTCGATGTCGAATGTGAAGTCCTGGAGGTAGAGCGCGAAGCGTTTGCCGACGGTTGTGAGCTGTGCCGGCTGATAGTGAGTGAAGCCGAGAGTCGGCATGTTTTTGTATTTTTCTGCGTTTGCGGCGAGGATTTCGGCGACTTTGAGGAGCTTGCCGAGGATGAGTTTGAGACCGTCGCGCATCTGAATGATTTCGGTGTTGTCGGTGACGAAGCAGCTGGTTGCGCCGAGGTGGATGATGGGCATTGCGGCGGGGCACTGCGCGCCGAAGACATGGATATGGCTCATGACGTCATGGCGGAGTTCGGCTTCTTTTTTAGCGACGGCTTCGAAATCAATGTCGTCGAGGTGAGCCTTCATCTGGTCGATCTGCTCCTGGGAAATATTGAGTCCGAGTTGTTTTTCGGATTCGGCGAGAGCGAGCCAAAGCCTTCTCCAGGTGGAGTGTTTGCGTTGGGGTGACCAGTTGTAGCTCATTTCCGCGCCGGCATAGCGGTCGGTGAGCGGGCTTTTGTAGGTGTTGTAGCCGTCCATGAGAGAATCTCCTCCGATTGTTTGATTTCAGCAAGAGGGAATATAGCACGCCGTCGGTGAAATTTCAATTCGGAAACGCGTGAATGTTCCATCGGAATCGGACGCGCTGCACGAAACGTTCGAGCTCTCGGTTGACGTCTGGAACCAGAACAGCAAAAAGATTTTCGATGCGGAATATCCGCTTGGGACGTGCCGTCGGCTTCCGGCGTCATGCGGGCGGGGACTGCGGCGCACAAGGTTTGACCCGCGCGGAGCGCGGAAAACAAAGGAGACAGGATGAAAACTCTTCTTGAGAGGATTGCGGATCTTCTTCCGGTGCTGACACTCGGGGCGCTGGGCGGGATATCCCGTGCAATCATGAGCCGGAAAAAAGATGAACCGATCACGCTCTGGGGCGTGCTGCAGGAGATCATAGTCGCTATTTTCGCGGGGATCGTGGTACACCTGCTGCTCTCCGAAACAGGCCTCTGGGAAAGTGTCAGAACTGCATCGGTCGCGCTGGCGGGCTATTCGAGCCGGAGCGTCCTTGCGCTGCTCCAGACGTGTTTCCTTGCAAACGTCAAAAACATCACAAAGGGAGATGACAAATGAAACGGATTTACATCGGACTGCTCGGTCTTCTGCTGACCGGATGCACATCCACGGCGAACAGGATGACGCAGAGCGCGTCGGGGAAGAATCTGAATCTGGACGGTTACATCATGCTCGGCAAAGTGGAGACGGCAAACGCCGAAACGGGGACTCCGCAGGGGCGGTTGATCATCGGGCGCGTGACGTACAAATCGCGCCGCGTGGGCATTCCGGCGGATCAGAAGGTTCCGACGACGGGGTATTTCAAGTCGACGGAGACGGAATCGCTTTTCGGAACGCGCGACAAGATCATCGAGTTCGACTTCACCGCGGGCAGCGACGCCGAAGCGGAGAAAGCTCTGGCGCGTCTGGAAGCTCTCCGCAAGGAAGCCGCGGGGAAGACCGGAAACGAAACCGGGGAGAAGTGAGATGAGGCTGTCCGGAGGCGATCAAAAGAGGGTTCATCGACTCCACTGAATCAAGAACGATGGTCAAGACGCTTCGGGATATCAGTTTTTCGATTTTTCTGCATATCGGCAATGCCGGTATGAAAGGATTCCGCAATAAAATCAGATGGTTGATCAGGCAGGCATATAGATTCCGGGACAGTGAATACTTCAAATTGAAAATCTGCCGACTGTCTGAAATTCAAGCGCAGAGGAGTTGCGTTTTATGGTAAAGCCCCTCGAAGAGGAGAATTTTGAACGTAGAAATGGTGGTGGGAGATGGATTCGAACCATCGAAGTCAGCGACAGCAGATTTACAGTCTGCCCCCTTTGGCCGCTCGGGAATCCCACCACGACTCTGGAGCGGGTGAAGGGAATCGAACCCTCACAATCAGCTTGGAAGGCTGATGTTCTACCATTGAACTACACCCGCTTGAGGTATGTGTGTAATATACTCCGCTATCGCACAAAGTCAAATC
>URNE01000240.1 GCA_900549045.1 uncultured bacterium
ATCTACACTCTTTCCCTACACGACGCTCTTCCGATCTTAGTGGGAATTATCAGTTTTTGGACTTTTCGGCATATCAGCAATGCCAGCATGGAAGGATTCAACAATAAAATCAGATGGCTGATCAAACAGGCATATGGATTCCGGGATAGTGAATACTTTAAATTAAAAATCTATCAGTTGCCCGAAATTTCGAGTATAAAAGAGTTGTAGTTTATGGCAAAGACCGTCGAAGAGGCAATTTTTCTTTTGTCAATTGAAAAAGCAAACGCTTGATCCCTCCGGAGGTTGCCCGGGAAGCGTTTGCCTTTACAATTCACCTTTCGGAAATTCTGGAAAATCAGCCTTTGCGGTAGGTACTCATGGCGGCGAGCATTTTCATGACGGCCGCTTCAAGTCCGTAGTAAACCGATTCGCAGATGATGCTGTGGCCGATGTTCAGCTCGTTCAGATGCGGCACTTCGGCGAGGAGCGGGATGATGTTTTCGTAGTCGATGCCGTGTCCGGCGTTGACCGTTATGCCGAGCGAATGGGCGTACTCCGCGGCGTCGGCAAGGCGATGCAGTTCGTTCGCGACGTCGTCGCCTTTGGCGTTGGCGTATGCGCCTGTGTGGAGTTCGATGAACGGGGCGCCGCAGGATTTCGCCGCGTCGATCTGCGCGCGGTCGGGGTCGATGAAGAGACTGACTTCGACTCCGCGGGCGGAAAGCGTTTCGGTCGCTTTTTTGACGGAGTCAAAATGGGAGATGACGTCGAGTCCGCCTTCGGTGGTGAGTTCCAGGCGTTTTTCCGGGACGAGGCAGCAGGCTGCCGGACGGAGGCGGGAGCAGATGGAGACCATTTCATCGGTGACCGCCATTTCCATGTTGAGACGGTGTCCGGAGGCGGCGAGCTGTTCAAGGTCGTTGTCGTTCATGTGCCGGCGGTCTTCGCGGAGGTGCGCCGTGATTCCGTCGGCGCCGGCGTGCATGGCGAGATCGGCGACTTTCAGAACGGAGGGATAAGTCACTCCGCGAAGCTGTCTGAGGGTTGCTGCATGGTCGATGTTCACTCCGAGTTTCATAATGAAAATCCTTTCTGCTGTGCGGATGGTTGTTTCAGTTCATTCAGGAGTTCCGTGAAGCGGAACGCTTCGGTCCGGATGCGGAGCGGGTCGGCGCTTTGCGGCGCGGCGAGCCACGATCCGCGGAAGCCGTTTCTTTCAAGCGCGGCAAGCCACGGAGCGATCTGTTCTTTGCCGGGAAATTCGCCGGAATCGGCATTCCAGCGGAGGAAGACCGAGCGGACTTCCTGCAGGAGAGTCCCTGCGAGATCACGGGGGGAGGCGTCCGGCGGAAGCGCGGCAAGATGCAGATCCAGACGCAGTTTCAGCTGTGGAATCATGCTCCGGCGCAGGAGTTGGATGAAGCGTGCCGGCGTCTCCGGATCGGCGCAGGGGAGGGCGAACGGGAGCAGAAGCGTCATGCCCGTCCGGTTCAGTGCGGGAGCGAGCGGACGGAGCGCGCGGAGCAGGGCGTCCGCAGAAGTTTTTCCGGAAAACTCCAGTGAGGCTGTGTGAATTCCCGCCTCGGAAAGCCCGGTCAGAAGCTCTCCGGTCCGTTCGGCAAATTCGCGGAGGAGGGGAGCGGGCGGTTCTTCTTCAGGCGGCGATGCGATGGAGCCGACTTGAACGTCGTCGAAACAGTCGAGGACTTTTGCCATGAGTTCAGGAGCGGATGCGGTTTCGAGCAGGCCGGCGGGAAGTTCGATGGCGGAAAAATATTCCGGCAGAAAAAGTTCCGCAAGGTTTTCGACCGGGAGGCCCGAGGCGCCGCAGGCAATGCCGAATGCGGAATCGGCGGCGATTTCTGGAACGGTCCGTTCGAGCCGTCTCATAGGAATCCGGCTCCTGCGAGCATTTCCATTGTGACGGAGGAGCCCTGCTTGCGGTTTGTCCGGTTCAGATACGAAATGACATATTTGCCGATCAGATCGGTTTCGAGGTTGACGATGTCGCCGGGCCTGCGCGCATGAATTGCCGTTTCCCGCCAGGTGGTCGGAATGAGCCCGATGCGGAAGGAGGTTTCGGAAACGGCCTCAAGAGTGAGCGAAACGCCGTCGACGGTGACGGAGCCTTTGTCTACAAAATATTCGCGCAGACCTTCCGGGAGTTCGATTTCAAGCTCCATGTCGGAGTCGCGGCGGCGGAGCGAGAGAATTTTTGCCGTCGCGTCGACATGGCCGGAGACGATGTGTCCGCCGAGTCTGCCGTTTGCCGCGAGGGCGCGTTCCATGTTGACGGCGGAGCCGTTGGGGAGCGAACCGAGGTTCGTGCGGCTGAATGTTTCGCGCATGACGTGGAAGGTCAGCGGTCCGCCGCCCATTCCCTGTTCGAGCGTGAGGCATGCGCCGTTGACTGCGATGCTTTCGCCCGCTTCGAGTCCGGAGAACGGCTTGTGCGGCTCCACTGTGATTTTGCCTGCTTCGCCCGTCATTTTGCGGGAGAGAATGATTCCGGTTGTTTCGACAAGTCCGGTGAACATGATCAGAACCTCCGTTCTTCGGGTTTGCGCGGATATCCGGTGACGGCGATATCCGCGCCGAGCTGCCGCACGGACATGTTTTCGATCGGGAACGCTTCGGAAAGCGTCAGCGGATCGGGACCGCCCACGCCCGGACGGCTGTTGCGTCCGCCGAGAATTTTCGGCGCGTAATGAAATTCGATTTTATCCACGATTCCCGCGTTCAGTGCCGAGGCGGCAAGTTCGCCGCCGCCTTCAAGTAGCAGAGAGACGAACGGACGCTTGCCGAGTCCGGTCAGAAACGTTTCCCACTCCGCCGCGTTCTTCAGCACGGCCTGTTCCCATCCCGCGGGCAGATCGAGTTTTCGGCTGGAGAGAACGAACCGCGCGGGCGTCTTGAGCGTGTTTCCCGCATCATCGCGGACGGTGAGTTTCGGAGAATCTGCGAGAAATGTTCCGGCTCCGACCATTACGGCGTCGGCCCAGCGGCGGAGCTGCTGCACGCGCCGGCGCGCATCGGGTCCGGTGATCCACTGCGAATTCCCCGCTTGAGTCGCAATGCGCCCGTCGAGCGTCATGGCAAGTTTGAGAAGCACGAACGGTTTTCCGGTCGTGACCCATTTGAAAAAGGCTTCGTTGAGTTTGCGGCACTCCTCTTCCAGCACGCAGGCCGTGACTTCGACACCGTGACTGCGGAGCAGTTCCACGGCGCGTCCGGCGTGTTTCGGGTTCGGATCAGGACAGCCGATGACGACGCGGGCGAATTTTTCGCGCAGAACGGCGTCGGTGCAGGGCGGCGTTCTGCCCCACGAGGAGCAGGGTTCGAGAGTGACGTAAATGGTTGAGCCTTCGAGATTTGCGCCGTTTGCGGATCGGATCGCTTCTATTTCCGCGTGGGGGCATCCGGCTTTGTGGTGCCAGCCTTCGCCGATGATTTCGCCGTTGCGGACAATGACCGCGCCGACGATCGGATTCGGAGTGGTTTCGCCGAGTGCGCGGCGGGCGAGCTCCGCCGCATGGCGCATGTAAAACTCATCGTTCATCGCGCAGGTCTCGGGTTGATGTAAATGGTCCGCATCGTCATGACCCAGGCGTCTTCGAGGGACATGGTTTTGAATTCGTGCCCGGAGCCCCAGGTGTCGGTGTAGACGATGGAGTCATCCGCCGCATTGTAGCCGATGATGAGGCGCATGTGGGCGCCGGCGAGCTGGAGCGTTTTCTGTTTTTCGTTGACGAGTCCGAGGAAAACGCACCAGCCGACGGGGAGGCCGGCGTTGACGCGGCTCTGGATGTCGCGGCGGAAACTGTTCATGGCGCGGCTGTAGCCGTCGCAGCGGAGTTTGCGGAAGAGTTTCGGATCCATCTGCGCCATGGTCTGGCCGACGAAGATGATGTTGCCTTTCTGCACCTGCGCGATTTTTTTCTTTTTCGCGCGGCGGGCGAGATTGTTGTACTTGGAGATGAGTTTGGAGAGGTCTTCAACCGTTTCGATTTCCGCCGAGTAGCGGTTTTTTGCCTTGATTCCGAATTTGCTGCCGGCCTTGTCGAGCGCGTCGAGCATCATCTCGGAAGTCACGCCGCCGCTCCGCATCTTCATGATCTGCGCGAGTGTATGCTGGTTGACGTCATCGATTCCGTAATACTTCAGAATGCGTTCGAGAACTGCGGCGACACAGTAGCCTTTTGCGCCCTGATCCACCATGGGGATATTGTCGATCCAGACCGTTCCGTCGGCTTTGCGTCTGACGTTTGCCGCGAGATCTTTTGAGGTTTCGATTTTGGTGCGGTCGACGCGGACGAGCGACTGTTTGCGCGGATCGTCCTTCGGGTTGAAGGGTTCCATTTCGAACAGGAGATACTGCGGCTTCATATCGCGCTTCAGGTGTCCGCTTGCGCTCCATTTGACCGTGTAGAGGATGTCGTCTGAAACGCGGAAGTTTGCATAGAGAACCATATTGTTTGCGAGGCGTCCGCGCTGTTCGGTTCCTTTTTCGCCGGTCTGCCTGGAGAGGGCTTCGTTGAAGCGGGCGACGAGCGTTTCGAATTTCCCGTAGTCGATTTC
>URNE01000241.1 GCA_900549045.1 uncultured bacterium
CGTTCGGCAAATGCGCGGAGTTCTGAAAGAGGAATCCGGCATTCGGAATCGACGATCAGAAGTTCGCATTCTTCCGGGATTCCGGCGGAAACGGGAATTGCAAAACCAAGCTGTTCAAGAAGTCGCGCCGTCTTTGCAGAGCCGGAAAATGCCGCGTTTCCGCAAAGAAGTTTTTCCGGATTCTCCAGATAATGGAAAAGACGCACTGCAAGTTCATCCGCCATCGGCTCGAGCCCCAGCCGTTCTTCCAGATCGAGCATGCAAAAGAGGATGCGCCCGTCTCCGATAAAGTTTTCCAGGAGAGCGGAGCGGGAAAGATCGGCGTCGCAGTCGAGCAGGACCCGGAACCGTCCGCTGTCCGGCTTGTCCTGCACAAAGGTCGCGACAGTTCCGCGACTGCCCCAATGCATGAAACGTCCGTTGGTTGCGGAAGTCCCTGTCCGCGGATACGGCACCGTTTTGTCCGGTTCGCCGCGCCATTGCGCAAATGCTTGCGCAGGAAGACCTTGCAGAATCGGATGCCCGGAATCCTTCACAAAAACATTTCGTGTCCGCCGCTCTTCCAGATATTGTTTCATCGGAGAGTCCGGTTTCTGTGCAACGACCAGGAGCGAGGTACCGGACCGGATTTGCTGCTCCAGACCAGTTTTTCGAGATTGAATCAAAAACGTTTCATCCAGCGAAAGCGCACCCACCACGACCGTTTCCGTTTTCACCGAAAGGTCGCGGGTGAACGGAATGCCCAGCTTTTGCAGAAGTTTTTCCGTTTTTCCAGCAGTATCGTAAAGGCGGACCGTTTTTCTGAAAACGGGTTGTTCCGGAGCGGCGAAAGCCGTCAGACGGAAACTGTCCCGGCAGATGCTTCCGCCTCCGTTTGCCTGAAAACGGAGTTCGTATTCTCCTGGTTCATTCATCTGGAAACGGAACGGTATTTTCCGAATGGAGCCTGCGGGAAGCAGACCGTTCCAGGAGCCCTGCGCGGCGACTTTGCCGGTAACAGGATTTACGAGTTTCCATTCGGCCTGCACTTCCAGTTTTGAAGCGGCGTCATTGGAAAACAGCATCTGCTTTTCGATCTTTTCTCCAATCCGGAAGTTGCGGGACTGTTCCGTGAAATGAGCGGATTCTCCTCCGAGGTATGCAAGGAACGGCTTCTGAACCTCCTGCATGGCACGGAAAACAGGGCTTATTCCCGGACGCGGCGACAGGTTCGTCCATTCCGGTTTGATGCCCGGGCGTGTCATGTCTTCCGTTTCCGCCGGAATGCGTTGCCGGAAGAAACTGAAGTATTCGTCCGCATCCTCAAACGGCCAGATTCCGGAAATGCCGTACATTCTCCATGCCCGCAGACAGCGCGTCATATACATGCATTTCGTTTTGACGGCCGCCGGGTCAAGACGCGCAAGTTCCGCCCCTCCGTGTTTCACAGCCTCTCCGGTCGAAAGATTCCAGTTGCGGTCATCACTCCCCGGGGAAGAAAGCTCGTAGATGGAGTCGCCGAAATAGCGGGCGGCCTGTTCATAATAAAGCTGGCGGAGGTCATAGAAAGACGTTTTGGCTCCGGACGCGGAATCCGTCCAGTTTGCAAAATTGTTCCAGAAGGGGAGGGCGACCTCTTCGAGAACGAGCGGCTTGTTCCGCTCTTTCGCCCAGCGCAACGGCCAGTCCGCCCATTCATCCGGCTGATTGTCAAAAGTCGGATACGGATTCGCCGTGATGATCGCCCCCGTATTCGCTCCCATGCTCTGCATGACAAGCCGTCCCGGATCGAGACGGCGCAGTATTTTTTCTTCAATGAGGGTTGCCGCGGTCAGATCGTTCGGTGCGCTCTCCTCTCCGAGCATTCCCGGGTTGATCCACTCCGGATTGTAGCAAAGCAGCGGGTTGATCGCCCAGATTACCACCGAGGGATTGTTCCGGAACTTGGATACGATTCCGCGAACGGCCCGCTCATGTTCTTCCCGGACATTCCGGAGTTTTCCCGAAAGATAAATCTCCGCCGGATAGCCGCTGTTGGAAACGCCGGGAAGATAAACTCCGTTACGGACAAGTTTCGGAAGGACTCCGCGCATGGCGACCAGAAGCCCTGTTTCATCGGCAATCCGGACGACCCGCCGGTCCGGCGATTCGTAAATAATGCCGTTGAAATTCATCTCTTTCCACAGTTTCAAATACGTGCGGATCGATTCCTCCGACATCTTGGTGTACGGAACCTGATTGCTGAAAAATTTGAGCCGACGCGGAATTCCGTTCAGATAAAAGTCGGCGCCGCGGATCGTCAGCTCGCGAAAGCCGAATTTATCTTCCAGACGGTCCAGGACTTTTCCGTTACGGGAGACCGTGAAGACCAGCCGGTGGAGTTCCGGCTTTTCCGGCGACCAGAGAACGGGCTTGTTCCAGCGGGCGGAAAGCGGAACTCGAACCTTTTCTCCGCTTTTTACATGTTTCCGGACCGGCGGAAGACGCAGAACTTCTTTGTCTTTATGACAGACAACGGCTTCAAAACAATATTCAGAGTTTTTATTTGAAGCGTTGATAAACGAGGCGTATGCGTTCAAAACGCTCTGCTGGACGGAAGGGACAATATGCAAATCCTCCAGCTGTTCTTCTTTCGGAACGACAAGGAGCGAAACATCGTCGGCAAGGCCGGGTCCGTTGTGCCAGCCAAACCACCAGTCGCCGCATGTCGGGTGCTTCTTGAATTCCTCATGTTTTGCATGGCTTTTGTCGAACGGAAAACCGTTGTACTGAACAAATATCGCAAGATCGTTCGATTCGCCCGGTTTCAGAAATGGCGTAATATCAACTGTCCCGGAGCCGATGACAGCTTCGCCGGCGGAAACGCCATTGACAAAAACACGGGCTTCATCGGAAACCGCATCAAGTTTAAGCAGAATCTGTTTCTCTTTCCATAATTCCGGAATGCTAAGCTTTCTGCGATACCACCCCTGAGCAAAATTAGACAGAGAGACGCCGTTCAAAGCGTTCACGCGTTTTCCTGACATATCGAACAACGGCGTTCCGCTCTGTGTATCCCAGGTTCCCGGAACCGGAGCGCAGAGTTTTCCAGCCGGAGAATTCGGAGGGATTGAGGGAAGGGGACGCTCATTGCGGATCAGAGTTTGAGAATTCGAAGAGGAGACCGGACTGAAGAGCCAGTAATTGTTCAGAGAAATTGTCTCCCGAATGCCGGAACCCGTCCGGTACGCGCGTTGCAAGTCCCAGTCTATCCAGTCCGGGGACTTGTACTCCGGGACGAGTATTTTCAACGCTTTGCCATGTTTCGAATGTCCGGCGGAAACGGATGGAGGAACCTCTTCCCGTTCTTCCGGAGCCGCCTCTTCAAGGAGACCGCCTGTTTCCTGATCGTCAAGACCGACAGCGGCAAGCAGGAAATCAGCTCTGCGTTCATCCGGCGTTTTCAAACGGATTCCAACGGCGAGCTGAATGCTCCGCAGTTTCCGCAAGTCCGGCAATCTGTTTTTCGCTTTCGCGTTCTGCGGTTTGAAATCCTTCACAAGGAAAATGCGCCGCTGCCAGAAATCAGAAGCCGAGGATATGGATGCGCTTCCCTGCCAGCGGATGCCGTTCCAACACCACTCTCCGCCCTCGGAATCGGTCAGCAGAAGGACGAAATTGCCCGGTTCTCCGCTGCCCTTGAAAGTCAGAACGATCCGGTCGAATCGGGCGTCTTGCGGAATTTTTGAAAACGAAGTTCCCCGTATGACGACGGCTCCGCTGAAAATTTTGTTCTGTCCTCCGAACCGTATGCGGAGCGCATGTTTTTTATTTTCGACCGCTTTTTCCACGGATGCGTTTCCGTAGAAGCCGACCTTGTCGTCCTCTGCCCGGAACAGTTCATGATGAGTCGCGTAAAGCGGAATGCAGGCAAGCAGAAGGAGAAGAAGTCGCTGTTTCATAATAAAGCCTCAGTTTTCCGTTTCCTTGAATCCCCAGAAGTCGTTGTTGAGGGATGGCGGAATTCCGTTGATGGAACGGGATTCGCAGTGTCCGTCCACGAAGTTCGTGTTGAACCGTCCGATATGCCGGAATCCCATGTGTTCGACTTTGCTGTAACGGAATTCGCGGTCAGTGGTTATTGTCGAGTCATAGAAAACATCGCCTGTATAGGTTCGCAGCGAGGGACGCCGCGTAAAAAGAATGCGCCGGGAAGGGCGTTGATAGGCGCCGCTCAGCGAAGGATAGCGGTTCAATCCGTAATGCGCAATATCATCTTTGTTCATATCGATAGCCTCACTGGAGGGACACGCGAAAATTCCGATCGGGATATATATCTTGCCGGAGGCGTCGAGATATTTCCGGTAGGAATTCGGCGCGAAAGGCTGTCCGCTTTTGTAATACGGCATGAGGAAGTCCTGCCAACGATAGAGGACAGTATCGATCTTGTCCTGGAATGCCGGACCGTATCCGTCGCTCGCTTCCGCATAAAGGAGCTCCAGCGTTCCGATTTGTTTAAGATTTGAGGTGCAGTTGATTCCGCGCGCTTTCTCCCGTGCGGAATTCAGCGCCGGCCGCAGCATGCCGGCA
>URNE01000242.1 GCA_900549045.1 uncultured bacterium
ATCCATGATTTTCTGAAGCGAAGGGCGGTCCAGACAGAGCCGGTCGCCTCGCACCGGAAGGCGGAACCAGATGATTCCGCGTTTCAGCTTCCGGATTTTCCGCACGCACTCCGCGAGCTCTTCCGGCTCCGCCGCAAGCACAGTCCGTTTCCCTCCGCGATTCGCCCGGCCCTGCTCCGCGTTCAGCGAAACAAGGCGTCCATCGCGGAAAAACAGTTCGTAGGCGTAGCACGGCAGCGCGACTTTGTAAGGAAGATTCAGTTTCTCCGCACGCGCCAGAAATTCTTCAACCGTTGACATCCGCATCAGCGACGCCCCCTTGCGGAAATCCAGCCCATGCACCTGCAGCACATAAAAATCGACATTCTTCGCAAACTCCGGAAACTCTTTCAGTTTCAGATGAACCGGAAGGACGGTCGCTGAAATGCGCTTCACCCCCTTCGCTTTCAGCGCACGCACAATCTCCGCGTAACGCGCGAATATCCGCTCCGGACAATCCAGATCGAGCTGGATTTCCGGAAAACGCGTATCGAAAATCTTCTCAGCAATCTCCTCCGCAGAAAAACGCAATGCGCTTGTGTGAATGCGGTAAACGGGAATCATGCCGCGCGTCAGTTTTTTCGCCGCGAACCCGCGCGGAAAACGCTCTGCCGTCAGTTCGCCCTCAAGAAAATAAAACCGTTCCGCCGCCCGTTCGGAACGGACAGCCTCGCGGACGCGCTCGTTCCAGTCCCGCTGCCAAATGTAAAAATCGTCCGCACAGACGGAAAGCGTTGCAAGACAGAGGATCAGAAGTGCGTTTTTCACGGTTTTCCGAATGCGAAATGACAGGCGCAGAAGTGCGCGGGATTCGATGCCGGGGCGGTCAGTTCCGGTTCTTTTTCCGCACAGACCGGACGCGCCAACGGACAGCGCGGATGAAAGCGGCAGCCGTACGGCGGATTCAGCGGCGAAGGAACGTCGCCGGTCAGGATGATGCGTTTTTTCCGGTTCGGGGCGAGCGTCGGAACAGCGGAGAGCAGAGCCTGCGTGTAGGGGTGTCCCGGATTCGCGCAAAGCTCCCGCGCGGGCGCGGATTCCACGACTTTTCCGAGATACATCACCATGATCCGCGCACTGATGTGCTCCACCACCGCAAGGTCATGCGCGATAAACAGCATGGCGAATTCCGTCTTTTCCTGAAGTTCCTGAAGCAGATTCACAATCTGCGCCTGAACGCTGACGTCGAGCGCGGAAACGGGTTCATCCGCGATGATGAACTCCGGATTCACCGCCAGCGCGCGCGCGATTCCGATGCGCTGGCGCTGTCCGCCGCTGAACTGATGCGGATGCCGTCCCGCGAGTTCCGGATTCAGCCCGACCAGCCGCATGAGATGCGCAACCGATTCCGCGCGCTCCTCCGCATTCTGTTTCGTGTGCAGGCGCAGCGGTTCGTCAAGCGCCGCGCCGATTGTCATGCGCGGGTTGAGTGAACCGTAGGGATCCTGAAAAATCATCTGAAACCGTCCGCGAATCCTTCGCAGCTTCTCTCCGCGAAGCGCACAAAGGTCCGTTCCGTTCAGGCGAACGGAACCGGAAGTCGGGTCTTCAAGCCGCACGAGTGTGCGCCCGAGCGTGCTTTTTCCGCAGCCGGATTCGCCGACGAGCCCGAGAGTTTCGCCGCGTTCCAGCTGAAACGAAACGCCGTCCACCGCCTTGACGTACCGCGTCTTTCCGAACAGGTGACCGGGCGGAACGGGGTAATATTTCCTCAAATCTGTTACTTCGAGCAGCGGCATGAGAGACGTTGAGCGGTCGCGGTTAAAATCTCGTCGAACACCGGGTCGGCAGGCAGGAATGCGCGGAGCTTGCCGTAAAAATTCCGTTCCTTCAGAATCCGGCACGATTCCGTGAAATGAATGTCGTTGACCCAGCCGAAAAGACATGTTTTGAAATCGTTTTCGTTGCGGATCATGCGGTACGACGCGGAACGGCCCGCGAGCACGGCGTCGACGATCTCCCGCGAGACCTCCGTTCCGTCGTTCTGGCTGAGACTGACAAGCGACTCGTCATGAATCTCCAGTTCCCCCGAGAAGTAGCGCAGAACGAGGTCGAGAATTGCGAGCTTGTCCGCATCACGGGTCAGATGCGCGAATTTGAGGGCGTACGGGTCGAGCACACCCTCCGGAATCGCTATTTTGTTGTGAAACTCAACCGCGGCCGCAATAACGATCCGCTGCTTCGGGGAAAGTTCACGGAGAAAATCCTGCGCGAAAAGAACGCGCACGCCCTCGTAGCCGTGATCGAACTTGGAAAGCGAGTCGTTGTAGGTGTTGAAACGCTTCACCTGCTCGAACCGCGCGACGTCGTGGAACAACGCGCAGAGGGAAGCGAGAAAGCGGTCGTCCACGTCGAACGGACCGCTCTCTTCGATAAGTTCCGCAAACCGGACCACTTCGAAGGTGTGATCCAGCTTGCATTGCATGGCGTCGACAAGCGAACCGTCCGCCGCGCGGAAGGTGTCCACGTAGGCGTTGAAACGGTTCACATAATCGGAAAAGGTCATTTCGCGTACTCCACGGAACGGGTTTCGCGAATGATTGTGACCTTGATCTGACCGGGATAGTTCATCTCCTTCTCGATGCGTCCGCAGATGTCGCGCGCCATCACCTGAGCCTGGTTTTCATTGATCTTTTCGGGCTGGACAACCACGCGGATTTCGCGTCCGGCCTGAAGCGCGAAGCAGGATTCCACGCCGGGGAAGTCGTTCGCAATCGTCTCCAGCTGTTCCAGACGCTTGAGGTAAAGCTCGGTCGTCTCGCTCCGGGCTCCCGGGCGGGAGGCGCTGAGAGCGTCGCAGGCATTTGTAAGCGCCGCGTAAACCGAGGTTCCCTCGACTTCGCCGTGGTGGGCGGCAACAGCGTTGATGACATCCTTCGCCTCATTGTATTTGCGGAGGATGTCCGCGCCGATTGCCGCGTGCGTCCCCTCGACTTCGTGGTCGACAGCCTTTCCGATGTCGTGGAAAAGACCGATGCGGCGGGCCTTCTGCTCGTCAAGTCCGAGTTCCGCGGCGATTGCGCCCATGAACGCAGCCGTTTCAATGGAGTGTTTCAGCACATTCTGCGAGAAACTGAAGCGGAAGTGAAGGCGTCCGAGCAACGGCAGAAGCGCCTTCGGCACCCCCTGGACGGAAGCGTCGAGAACCGCCTTTTCGCCGTATTCAAAGAGCTCGTCGTCAATTTCCTTGCGGATCTTCTTGACAAGTTCCTCGATGCGGGTCGGGTGAATGCGTCCGTCGGAAATCAGTTTTTCGAGCAGACGGCGCGCGGTCTCCTTGCGGATCGGGTCGAAGCAGGAGATGACGACCGCCTCGGGCGTATCGTCGATCAGAATGTTGACTCCGGTCGCCGCTTCGAGCGCACGGATGTTGCGGCCTTCGCGTCCGATGATGCGTCCCTTCATCTCGTCGTTGGGCAGCGGAATGGTGGCGGTAGTGCGCTCGTAGGTGCAGTCGCCGGCATAACGCTGGATTGCGGAAATCATCAGCTTCTGCGACTCGCGTTCGGCGCGCTGTTTTGCCTCGTCGAGCGTGTTGCGGATCAGAATTCCGCATTCATTTTCAACTTCGCCTTTGAGTTTTTCGAGAATCAGCCCCTTCGCGGTCTCACGGTCCATGCCGGAAATCCGTTCGAGCTCGGTGACCTGGTTGGCGATCAGCTTTTTGAGCTCCTCGTCCTTGTTCGCCAGACGCTCCTTCGCGGCTTCAAGGTCGTGCTCCTTCTTTTCGATGTTGCGGACCTTGGCGTCGAGCGAATCCTCTTTGCGGGTGATGTTCTCCTCTTTCTGGGCGAGACGTTTCTCGGCGGAGAGCTGCTCGCGGCGGCGGTCGCGGACTTCATCCTCGAACGCCTCTTTGAGTTTTACGACATCCGCCTTTGCGGTTACGCGGGCTTCGCGGAGGATCTGATCGGCCTCCTTCTGCGCGTCGCGTTTGAGTTTCTCATTTTCAGCCGCCACGCGCGACCCGGTTGCTTTTGCAACCGCGACGCAAACAAGGTAGCCGAAGATGCATCCGCCCGCGAGAGCGGCGACAATCCATACAGCATTCATTGAATTTCCCTCATCATTTCATTGTTTCCGCCTCCGCAGGAACCTGAGGTTTCTGCGCGGAGGCGTTGTTTCTGCAGCGCCGGACAGCGGATTCCGTAACGACCATATCAAGCGGAACGTCATGAACTTCCACCGGCAGCACAGGGCACTGCTGACATTCGTAGAAGACGCCGAGTGCCGCAGCACGTCCTCTTTCCTTCAGGATTCTGTCATAAATTCCCCCGCCGCGTCCGAGACGGTTGAGCTTGTCATCGAACGCCACGCCGGGAACCTGATACAGCACGTTTTCAGCCGGAATAGATCCATCCATGGGACGCGGGAAGACCGGTTCGAGCAGCCCCCATTTGCCGGGAGCGAGAGAATC
Source organism: uncultured bacterium (assembly GCA_900549045.1). Lineage (GTDB taxonomy): Bacteria > Verrucomicrobiota > Lentisphaeria > Victivallales > UBA1829 > UBA1829. The sequence continues at coordinate 4,457 of URNE01000242.1, forward strand.
GAGATCCGCCGGATCCACAAAAGAGAGGATATATTCGTTTCCGTTCCATTTTGGCAAACAGGCAC
>URNE01000243.1 GCA_900549045.1 uncultured bacterium
TGTCCTTTTCATCCTCTTTCTGCTCTTCTGCGGTTATCTGGTCTACTGGCTTTACGATGTGCAGATCAAACGGCACGATGAACTTTATCAGAAAGCCCGCTCCAAATACACCACGGTCAAGAAGACGGTTGGAAACCGCGGCGAAATTTTTGACCTGAACGGCAATCTTCTGGTCGGAAACATTCCCTGTTCGGACGTCTGCGTCGATCCCTCGATTGCGGGCGACGCCGTGCGCTGCCGCGAAATCGCCCTGTTCCTTGCAAAGCGTCTGGAGATCCCAGTCCAGGGCGTCTATGAAAAACTCATGGACAAGGAATTCGAGACCAGACGGAAAGACGGCACGGTCGTGCGCAAGGCGCGCAAATTCGCAATTGTCAAGGCCAGGGTCGATTATGAAATCGCGGTCCGCCTCAAAATCGAGGCGCAGATGCTCGGCTATAAAACTGTTTTCTTCCGCGAAACCACCAAGCGCAACTATCCGAAGAACCAGCTCCTCGCAAACTTCCTCGGGTTCACCACATTCGACAAGGACCGCATGGTCGCCGTCATCGGACTTGAGAAGGTTCTGGACAACAAGATGCAGTCGGCCGCCGGAAAGAACGTTTTCGAGCACGGACGCGACGGGCTGCCGCTTGCATACGGCAACTCGGAGTCGGTGAAGGATCAGGACGGACTGAATGTCTACCTGACCATTCAGGAGCCGATTCAGGCGATTCTGGAAGAGGAACTCGACCGGGTGAAAGCGGAGACGGACGCGCGAGTCGTCTATGCGGTGATGGCGGATCCCTATACGGGCGACATTATCGCGGCGGCGCAGCGTCCGACCTTCAACCCGAACGACCGCCGCAACATTCAGCCCGATGCATGGCGGAACCGTATTGCGGAGGATATTTTCGAGCCCGGATCCATTGTGAAGCCGATCGTCGTCGCCGGCGCTCTCGATGCCGGAGTCGTCACCCCGGAAACTCGCTTCGATTGCGAAAAAGGGTTCTGGTATTACGGCGGAAAGCGGCTCAAGGATTCGCATCCGATGGATATTCTGAGCGTTGCGGACATCATCAAGCACTCCAGCAATATCGGAACGGCGAAAGTCGCGCTCAAAATGGGAGACAAACTCGTCGATCAGACTTTGCGCGATTTCGGTTTCGGACAGCGCACGGGCATTCCGCTCAAGCCGGAAACGGCGGGAATCTACCGTCCGCTGAAACGCTGGGATACGCTTTCCATCACCCGCTTCCCGATCGGTCAGGGCGTCGGGACTTCCGCGCTTCAGATGGTTCGCTCTTACTGCATGCTTGCGAACGGCGGCCGGCCGGTGAAACTGCGTCTCGTGGACCGTCTGGAGAATCCGCAGAACGGCGAAATCAAAAAGTTCCCGGTTGAAATAGAAAAAAGCGTGTACAAAAATCCGCAGACGGCGAAAGACATTGTGGACATTCTGGTCAGCGTCACCGAGCCGGGCGGAACCGCCTGCAAAGCCGCCGTGCGCGGATTCTACACCGCGGGCAAAACCGGAACGGCGCAGAAGTATGAAAAAGGCGGATACTCCAAGTCGAAATATGTCGCGAACTTTATCGGATTCGTTCCCGCGTCAAAACCCCGCTTTGTTTTGCTGGTCAGCGTCGATGAACCGAAGGGGCGCAGTTATTACGGCGGTTCGGTCGCCGGTCCCCCGTTCCGCGAAATCGCAGCCCGTACGCTCAAATACATGAACGTCAAACCCGATTTCGATGCAGATGCCCGCGAAGCCGAGCAGAAACAGCTCGCGAAACAGCGCTGGATTCAGAAACAGCGGGAACGCGAAGAGGCGCGGACCGGAAAGCCCGCCGTCACGCGTCAGACGCCGCGTCAGCCCGCGACCGGATCCTCCCGTTCGTTTCCTGTAAAAAAAACCGCGCCCGCAAACCGCTACGTCCCGCGGACTCCCGCGCAGCCGAACGGGCGCAAATACCGTTACATCACGTTCTCGCGGAAAATCGACAGGAAGCGTTGATATGCCTGTACAGCTTTATCTTGACAATGCCGCGTCGTCCCGCCCGTTCGACTGGGCGCTCGACTGTTTCGTCTCTGCCGCCAAAGAATTCTTCGGCAATCAGGAGGCCGCCGGCGCCTTCGGACTCCGCTCCGCGAAAGCGGTGAAGAACGCCTCGGCGCGTCTCGCTTCCGCTCTCGCCCCGGGCGCATCCGTGCTCTGGTGCAACACCGGAACGGAGTCGCTCGCCGCCGCAATCCATGCTCATTGCATGGCGCATCCCGGAACGGAGATCGTGACGACGAAAGCCGAACATCCCGCGCTCAAACAGGCGCTTCTGCGTTTCGGAAAAGCGTTTGGACTCACCATCCGCGCCGCCGACGTCGGCAGGGACGGGCTGATACGCCCCGATTCGCTGATTCCGCTTCTCAATGCGCACACTTCGCTCCTGGCGGTTCATCATGTCAATGCGGAGACGGGCGCGGTTCAGAATCTCGCGGAACTTCGCGGACTCCTTGATCGGTTCGCTCCGAAAGCGCGTTTCCTTGCCGACACCACGCAGTCGGTCTGCAAAATCGCTGTCCCGTGGAAGGAGGCGAAGCTGGATATGATGACCCTTTCCGGATGCAAGATCGGTGCGCCCTGCGGGGCGGCTCTGCTGTGGCGCGACACGCCGAACCGGACGGTTTCGAAGACGTTTCAGGCTCTGCGCGGAATTCATCATGCGGTCGGACGCTGTCAGCCGGCCGCGGCGGTGACGGTTGCGGAGGTCGTCGAGACGCTGATTCCGAAACTCGCGGAACGGGCGGCGCGCGTCGCGTCGATCCGCGCTTCCATCCGGGCGTCGATTCCGGCGGAGACTGATGTGGTTGAGACGGTCGCTCCGGAACATGCGTCTCCGTATATCCTCCATTTGATTTTCCCGCACCACCAGGGGGCTGTTCTTGTGCGGATTCTGGAAAGCGAAGGCATCTCCGCCGCCGCGGGCTCCGCGTGCATGGCGGAAACCCCGTCGCCTTCGGAGACTCTGACCGCGATGGGATACGGCCGGACTCTCGCGTTCGGCGCGTTCCGTCTTTCGTTTTGGGACGATACGGCGGAGGCGGATGCGGAAGTTTTCAAAAACGTTTTCAATCAGGCATTGAAAAATTACTAAGTGCGGCTATAGTTAGGGTATCAACATCTAACGGAAGGATTACGAAGATGGAAGAGAAAATCAGAACGAAACTCGAAGAGCTCCGCGGCTTTCTCCAGGCCGACGGCGGCGATCTTGAGATTGTCTCGATCGAAGGCAAAAACGTCACCCTCGCGCTCAAAGGCGCCTGCGGCGGCTGTCCTCATGCAACCATGACCATCAAGGACGGCATCGAGCGCATCCTGCGCGATGAAATCGATCCCGAGATCGTTGTGGAACGCGCCTGACCGGCGTGAAATCTGCGCGGAGAGCTTTTTCGCTTTCTCCGCGCATTTTTTGTATCGGCGTTTTATGAAGCAAGTTGAAGTTTACACGGATGGCGCGTGCCGCGGAAACCCCGGGCGCGGAGGATTCGGCGTGGTGCTGAAATACCGCGAGTTCCGCAGGGAAATGTCGTCCGGATTCCGGCGGACAACGAACAACCGCATGGAAGTGCTCGCCGTCATCGCGGCGCTTGAGGCGCTGAAGGAGCCGTGCATTCTCACAATCTATTCCGATTCCCGCTATCTCATCGACACGATGGAGAAGGGATGGCTCGACCGCTGGCGCAAAAACGGATGGAAGAACAAATCCGGCGACGCGGTGAAAAACATCGACCTCTGGCGGCGCCTCTTCGTCGCGAAAATCCGTCACCGCTGCAAATTCATCTGGGTCAAGGGACACGCCGAGAACCCCGAAAACAACCGCTGCGATGGACTCGCCACCGCCGCGGCCGACGGCGAAAATCTGCTCGACGACGAGGGCTTTTCCGCCTGAGTTCCGTCACTCCTCCTTCGCCGGGCCCGTGCTCTGACGGATGAAAATGTTGTAATCAATCACGATGTCTTCCGCAACTGATTCATGGTTCAGCATTTTGTTCAGAGTGACAACCGCATGCTTGGCCATGAGGGGAAAATTCTGTTCCACTCCGGTTATCGGAGGAATGCAGAACTTGTCGTAATCCGTCAGCCAGCCGCAGACGGAGATGTCGTCCGGAACTTTCAAACCGAGTTCATGAAGATAGAAGAGAAGACGTTGAGAGTGGGATTCGACCAGGGATATGATTACCGTTGCTTTCCGGTCCAGAATATCGCGAATTCCAGGGAGCAGACTTTCCGGCTGCCAGTTGTAGTAAAGCAGAAGATCGTCCGGGAACCCGTAGGAACGCATGATTTTCCGATAGAAATTCAATCTTTGTATGTGTGCGGGGGAAATTGCGGAACTTTCCTGAAAATGTTCACAGGTGACTGCTATCCTGCGATGACCGAGCGCAATCAGATGCCGGAGCAGCGCACTCATTCCCTGTTCTTCATTGGAGTAGATGGAGTAGATGCCGTCCAGATGGCGCGAAGTCGTGTTGATGCAGACGAGG
>URNE01000244.1 GCA_900549045.1 uncultured bacterium
TGAAATATGAAATGCAATGTTCCGGTTCATATTTCATATCCATAATAAACGACTTGATTCAACGAAATAAAAAAGAAAGGCAGGCTCACAGTGAAATCTTATTCCAACATAAGAAACGTTTCATCTTTCAAGAGCAAATCCAGCAGATTCACCATCATAGAGCTCCTTGTGGTAATTGCTGTCATAGCAATACTGGCTGGCATGCTTCTCCCGGCCTTGAATGCGGCGCGGGAAAAAGCGCGCGCAATCACCTGCACGGGGAATCTCAAGCAGAGCGGACTCATGCTGGAATTCTACACAAACGACAATGAAGACTGGATGCTGAAGCCGTACGGCAACAGGATAAACGGCACTCTGCGCAACTGGCCGCAAGCACTGGTCATGCTCGGCTACGCTCAGAAAAAAGGAACTGAAACTCACTGGCAAGATCCCGTTCCCTACAAAATCATGCAGTGTCCGACGCAGCCAATCGTCACAGGAGCGGAATTTTATGAGCAAACATACGGAATGAATGTAAATCTCGGCGGATACGAGGGCTCTTACAGCAATGAAAACTCCTGGAAATATGCAAAGAAAACAGCTGTCTGCCGCCGGCAGAACGTAGACTGGATCGTCTACGGAAGTCCAAGCAAAACCATCTGGATCGGCGACAATGTATCCATCCGTTATTCCCCGCCCCGTCAGCTTTCCGTCTATCTCACCCTGGGCAATGAAGCTTCCATTCATATCCGCCATTCGCAGCGGGCCAATCTTCTGATGCTCGACGGAAGCGTCCAGACCGCCGGAAAAGCGCAAATAAAGGTCCAGTACAACGGCAACGGATACTATATCGACCGGGATTACAACAGACTTACATTCTAAACGAAAAAAGGAAAACGCTATGTTAAAACTGCTCTGCTCAGGCCTTGCGGCTCTTGCGGCACTCCCCCTCATCGGCGTGGAGCGTCTCACCCCGTGGGCAAGCATGGATCCGAAAAACGGATCCGGAATCGAAATCATCAGCCGGGTAAACTGCACCGCAGACAATTTTGCGGACGGACGCCCGACCAAACAGGACGACTGGATTGTCGTCAACTGTTCCGGCGCGACGCTGCCTGCATCCGCAATCAGGCGCGAGAAAAACGCGGTCCGCTTTGCGGGACCTGTCACCATCACAAAAGAGAAACGGCCGTTCAACTGCGAAGGCAAGGTTGAAATCAACTCTCCCGCGGAAATTCTCTATTCCGTGAATCTGAAATCCGATACGGAACAGAAGGTCAGAGAATCTTATATCTCCCTCCGTCTGGGACAGCCGCTGCTCGGAAGAAAAATCCGTTTTGAATACGAAGACGGCGGGAAACGCGAGTTCACGATCAGTCCGGAACACGGTGCCGGCTGGCTCTGGAGTTCTCCGGATGCACGCAGAATCCGCTCCTTCACCATTCCCGCGATGCAGGGATTCTTCCGTTTTACGGTACCCGGAAACAGAGTCATGATCAACAAATGGCACAAAGACGTCGGGAACATCGTCGTCTATTTTGCCGACGGTGCACGGAAAGAGATCGCCTGTTCCATGAAAATCGAATTCCTTCCGTACAAAAATGTGAAGCTAGATCTGCGCAAAACTTTCAATATGGGTTTTGCCGACGAGACAGCAGACGACAGAAAGGGCGGCTGGACCGATCAGGGACCGAACAACGATCTGCGCACCTTCAAGCCCGGAGCAGACCAACGCTACGGAAATGTGGTTTTCGATACGGTAACCCCTGCGAAAAATCAGGGAAAAACAGTTCTCGCCATGAGCGGACCGGACCGGATGTATTTGGCAAAATTCGCAGAAGTTCCGGTCAACGGAGCCCAATTTGATTATCTGAATCTGCTCCACACGGGCGCATACTGTCTCGGCGACACGGCCGGCTGCGTCGATGTGCTCTATCAAGACGGAACAAAAGATTCGTTCGAGGTGCGCAACCGCCGCGATGTGGCGAACTGGTGGGGCGGAATCGAAAACTTCCCCAACGCAACAATCGTCTGGCGCGGCCAGACTCCGGGCGCGCTCGTGTCTCTCTTCCTGACCCGCTTCAAAGTGCAGAACAAGCCGATTGAAAAGATTGCATTCCGCAGTTCCGGCGGAATCGTCTGGCTCGTCGTCGCGGCAACCGGAACGGCCGGTGACATTCCCTTCCCCGTCGGCAACAATATGGAAACTCCGCTCGTCATCAAAGAGGGAATCAGCTGGAGACCGTACGAGTTCTCCTACGATCGCATTCCAGGAGGACCGCTCGATTTCTCATGGATGCTTGACGCGCCCGCTGGAAAATACGGCCGCACAGTCATCCGCAACGGACATTTTGAATTTGAAAAACGTCCGGGGCAAAAGGTCCGGTTCCACGGAATCAGCATCAACAACGACATGGCGCTGCTTCAGAGCAAGGAACTTGTCGACCGTCTCCTGAACCGCGTCTCCGCAATCGGATACAATATGATCCGTCTGCACCGCTTCGATGAAATGATGACAAAGAAGGGAGTCTCCAAACTTCCGCAGATTATTCCGGAAGAGCTGGATCACTTCTTCTATCTGATAGCAAAAGCGAAAGAGCGCGGCATGTACATCACCATGGATATTTTCGGTGAACGCATTTCCGGCTTTCCGTATCCGTATACAAGTTCTCATGACGGAAAATTCGATGTTCTTTTCCGCAAAGATGTCCGCGACAATATGAAGGATTTCGCCAGGCAGATTCTCTGCACGGTCAACCCCTACACCGGACTTGCGCTGAAGGATGATCCGGTCCTCACCATGCTGACTCTGGTCAACGAGGGAACGCTGGTTCATACGGATCCGACGCTGTTCCTGCCGAATCCCAATCCGCGCCGCCAGGCGGTTGCGGAACCGGTCTACAAGGCGTGGTGCCGCAGAAACGGACTCTCCGAAGAGATGCCGGACAAATCGAAATTCCTGCGTTTCGCCGTGGACATGCAGCACGAATTCTACGCGGATATGAAGAACTATCTGCGTGGAATCGGCGTCAATGTTCCCCTCGCCGACACCAACAACCGCAACCACCTCCCGATGGCTCTTGTCCGCGAACCCTATGACTTTGTGGACAACCATTTCTACTACGACCACCCCACTTTCCGGAAAGGTCAGTTCTCATGGCCGCAGCTCTATCACAACCGGAGCATCATCAAGGAAGCGTTCATTCCGCTTCTTGAGGAACAGGCGGCCACCCGTCAGTTCGGCAAACCGTTTGTGATTACGGAGTTCAACTTCTGTCATCCGAACCAGTACATGGCCGAAGGCGGAGCCGTAACCGGAGCGATCGCGGCAATTCAGGACTGGGATGAAATCGTGCGTCTCGGTCCCTACTATCAGAGAAAATACGGATGGGATTCGGGACATCTCGGTCCGTTCTCAACCTTCTTCTCCCCGATCACCTCCCTCTCCGAACTCATGCTCCACATGTTCTGGGTGCGCGGAGACGTCAAGCCGGCGGCGAAACGCATCATTCTGACCATCCCCTCCGATTTCTGGAAGCTCCCGGTCTCCACCATGTTCATGGAATGGGCAACCCGCGCAAAGAGCTTTGCTCCGCACGCGGCGATCCGCTATGCGCTCTCCGCGCAGATCGGAACCAACGTCGCCGCACCGGGCGCGAAACCGGGCCAGGACGAATATCCCATCGCGCTCTTCCGCAACGGAAATGAGCCGCAGGAACTCAAAGCTCCGGCAGACGGCCGCTACAGCAGTGAAGACGGACAGGTTTTCGCCGACACAAAGACCGGTGTCATGAAGGTCATGACGCCCAAAAGCGAAGCGCTTGTCATTCCGAAAGCCGGAGCCGACGTCGAGGGCAAAGCTCTGAAGGTCACGAACAGCAACACAAACTGCACGGTTTTCGCGGGCGCAGCCGACAACGTTCCGTTCGCCGAAAGCAAGCGAATTCTGCTTCTGCATCTCTCCCGCATTCATGGACGGAATCAGAAGATTTCCGCTATAGGAGAATCGCTTGCGATTTACAACTACGGAACCTTCCGTCCCTACCTCGCCTACCGCGCGAAAGCGGATATTGAACTGAAGGCGGGCGACGGGGAATTCACAGTCAACGCCCTGGACGCAGCGGGAAAAATCATCTTCTCGAAACAGCTCAAGGCGGTCAATGACGTGCTCAAATTCCATGCCGCCGTTGATGCGGGACCGGAAAAGACCGCAATCTTCGCATACGAAATTCTCCGGAACGGAACAGAGGCTCAAAAAAAAATTGACAGATAATACAACATCTGCAGCAATTACGACGGGACGGCAAAGCAATCCGCCGTCCCGTCCGTACATTTCAAAAGGAGAGAAAAAGATGTTTAGGGAACAGATTCCTCTCACCCTTTCCCCGCAGTTCCGCGATCATGCGGTTCTGCAAAGGGAGCGTCCGCTCAGCATTCGCGGACGCACGGCTCCGTACCAGATCGGAAGAGCGTCGTGTAGGGAAAGAGTGTAGATCTCGGTGGTCGCCGTATCATTAAAAAAAAAAAAA
>URNE01000245.1 GCA_900549045.1 uncultured bacterium
TTTTTAAGGAGGGGCAATATAGAGGAAGCAAAAGGAGAAAACTATGGAAAAATTCATATTATCTTAACAGATGGAAAAGAGGGAACAAAAAAAGAAGGAGTTGAATTTTCTTATATAAAAGTAGCGGATTGGAATGATGGAAGTTACGAGATGAGAGGGCGGTTCGCAACATCCAATATAGATTTGGATCAAATTGAAACTGCAGAGCAGTTGGAAGAAGTTGCGACGGAATTGGGGGAACTTTGTGAGAAAATGGATGGCAGCATTCAGACAGATCGAAATGGTGAAGCAGAGATACAAGATCTCAGTGAAGGTGTTTACTTAATTACGGCAAAAGAGACAAAAGATTATGATTGTATTTCACCATTTCTTGTTGCGATGCCAACATGGAATGAGCAATGTGGTGAGATGATTTATGAGATTGAAGTAATTCCAAAGCATACTTCGATTCGTGAAAAACCCAAGAAAGAAGCGATTAAGACAGGAGATGAAATGTCGAAAATATGGTATAGCATGGGAGTTCCGCCTTTTGAGATGCTTTTGCAAACCGGATCAGAGTCCGCCGAGAGCTTTGAGAAGCACTCCGGCAGCGACAGCCGAACCGATGACGCCAGCGACGTTCGGACCCATGGCGTGCATGAGAAGGAAGTTCTGGGGATCGTATTCGAGACCGACCTTGTTGACGACTCGTGCGGCCATCGGGACCGCGGAGACGCCGGCAGCGCCGATCAGCGGATTCATCTTTTCCTTCGAGAAGAGGTTGAGGATCTTCGCGAGGATGATGCCGCCCGCGGTTCCGACGCAGAACGCGACGCAGCCGAGAACCAGGATGCCGAGGGTCTGGATGCTGAGGAACTGATCGGCGGAGAGCTTGGAGCCGACCGAGAGCCCGAGGAAGATCGTGACGATGTTGATCAGAGCGTTCTGGGCTGTGTCGCTCAGACGGTCGACCACGCCGACTTCCTTCATGAAGTTTCCGAGCATGAGCATGCCGATCAGCGGAGCTGCGTCAGGCAGGAGGAATGCGCAGAGGAACGTGATGAGGAGCGGGAAGCAGACCTTCTCCAGTTTGGAAACGGTGCGGAGCTGTTTCATGCGGATCAGCCGTTCCGATTTGGAAGTCATGGCGCGCATGATCGGGGGCTGGATGATCGGCACGAGAGCCATGTAGGAGTATGCCGCAACCGCAACCGCGCCGAGGAGTTTCGGGGAGAGACGCGAGGTCAGGAAGATCGAAGTCGGGCCGTCCGCGCCGCCGATGATGCCGATGGAGGCGGCGTCCTTGATGTCGAATTCGATTCCGCACTTGGCGAGGACGAGCGCGCCGATGAGGGCGAAGAAGATGCCCAGCTGTGCGCCGCCGCCGAGAAGGGCGGTTTTCGGGTTTGCGATCAGGGGACCGAAGTCGGTCATTGCGCCGACTCCCATGAAGATCAGCAGCGGGAACACGCCGGATTCGATGCCGACGTTGTAGACCATTCCGAGCAGGCCGTCCGGACCGGAGATCCCGGCGAGCGGGATGTTGGAAAGGATTGCGCCGAAGCCGATCGGCAGGAGCAGCAGCGGTTCAAATTCCTTGAAGACCGCGAGGTAGAGAAGAACCAGGGCGACGAGCATCATCAGAACGCGGCCGAGGCCGAGAATCCAGGTCTGGCTGAAGTTCGCCTTCGTCTGGGAGATGATGTCGTAGATGCCGGTGCTGGTCCAGAGGTCGTAGAACATCTGGCCCATGCCCGGGAGGGGTTTGAGCTTCTTGCCGTCCTGGGAGACGGAGTCGTGAACGAGGAGTTCCGGAGCCATGTAGGCGAGGATTTCTCCCGGCTCGATCGTGCCGGACGCCATGAGGGCCGGGCTGAATTCGAGAGGTAGGAAGTTGCCCATGTTCTTGACTTTGGCCTTGCTGCGTCCGGGGATGCTGAGAACCATGATCTCGCGTCCCGGAGTGATCTTCTGGTGCTCCTGCATGGAGACGGAGTAGATGGTCGCGGGCTTGTTGGTGTCCTTGTAGACCATGGCGCAGCGGCCGTCGGGCAGTCTGTACCATTCGAAGACTTCGTCCTCGTATTCGGTGAGGAAGGTCCACTTGGTCATGTCGATCTCACCTTTTTTGTACTTGCCGATTTTCGGGAGATTGGCAAGGGGGATGCCGATGCCGTAGTCCGCGTCCTTGGCGAGATCCGCCTTCGGGTCGTAGGTGAGTTTCTGAGATTTGTCGGTCTTGGCGTCGACGGAGGATTTGGCCTCCGTCTTGAGCGCCTTGACCTCCGCTTTCACGGTGTTCGTCGCCTTGTCGGTCGACACCGTGACCGTTTTCGCTTCCTGGGCGGAGACGGTCACGCAAAGTGCCGCGGCCGCGAAAGCGAGAGCGAAAGTTTTGAGTTTGGCGAACATTGATTACTTCTCCTCAATGACGACAATCGCCTGGTCGGCGGTGATGACGTCTTTGGGTTCGACGAGGAATTCGACGACCGTACCGGCTTTTTCAGCCTTGACGGGGGTTTCCATCTTCATGGCTTCGATGACGAGCAGTTCATCGCCGGCGGCGACTTCGTCGCCCGGCTGGACGCTCATGCGGACCACGGTACCCGGGAGCGGGGATTTGACTTCATAGGTGTTTCCGGATCCGGCTGCGGCTGCCTTCGGAGCGGCAGCGGCTGCGCCGGTCGCGACGTTGACCTTGAAGGTTTTGCCGTCGACGGTGACGGTATCGGCGGAAACGACCTGGACGTTGAAGGACTTGCCTTCGACGGTCGCGGTGTAGGCGGCGGGGAGTTTGCCGGCGGGCGCGGCGTCCTTCTTGTCTTCGTTGTAGCGGATTCCGAGCGGACGGTCGCCCTTGAGGAACGCGAGCCCCTTGTCTCCGCAGGCGGCGATGATGAAGATGTTCTCGTCGGTGACCGGGAGATTGTTTTTCTGGAGGGTTTCGGTCGCGGGTTTGATGCCGAGGGCCGGGTTTGCGTCGTTGAGTTCAACAACGGACTTGGTGGTGGGTTCGAGCCCGAGCTGTTCGGAGGCCCATTTGACGACCTGCGGATCGGGAGCGACCGGGGTTTTGCCGAAGTAGCCGAGAACCATTTTGCCGTAGCCCTTCGGGTCGAGCTTCCAGGAACCGTCGGCGTTCTTGCCCATGACGGCATTGCGGAAAGCCTGCTGGAAGTAGAACTGGGAGACGGGGGTAACGGAGGTGCCGAAACCGCCCTTGGCGACGACTTCGCGCATTTCCGCGATGCAGGCGTCGTATTTGTCGAGGCAGTTGTTGTCGCGCATCATCTGGGTGTTCGCGGTGAGAGCTCCGCCGGGCATCGGGCTGAAGATGATTTCGGGGGAGACCTGCATGGACTCCGGCGGCATGAAGTATTTCTTCAGGCAGTTCTTGAAGATTTTCTCGACGCCGAGGATCTTTTCGGGATCGATGTCGAGGGTGTATTCGGTTCCGCGGAGTCTCTGGAACATGGTGAGGATGTCGGCTTCGCAGGTTCCGCCGGAGAGGGGAGCCATGGCGAGGTCGATGACGTCGGCGCCGGCTTCGATGGCCGCCATGTTGCAGGCGACAGCCATGCCCGCGGTGTCGTGGGTGTGGAACTGGATTTCCTTGTCCTTGCCGATGAGGGCGCGGGCCTGTTTGATGGTTTCGTAGACGGTCGCCGGGGTGGAGGTTCCGGAAGCGTCTTTGAATGCGACGCTGTCAAACGGAATGTCGCTGGCGAGGATCTCGTTGAGGCGGTCGATGTAGAACTTCGGGGTGTGCGCGTACTCTTCGTGGAGGTTCGGCGCGAGGCCCATCATGGTGACGGTGATCTGGTGTTTGAGACCGTATTTCGCGATTGCTTTACCGGAGACGTCGAGGTTGCGGACGTCGTTGAGCGCGTCGAAGTTGCGGATGGTGGTCATGCCGTGTTTCTTGAAGAGTTTGGCATGGAGGTCGATGATATCGCTGGACTGGGAGGAGAGGCCGACGACGTTGACGCCGCGGGAGAGGGTCTGGAGGTTGACGTCCGGACCGACGGTCGCGCGCCACTTGTCCATCATTTCAAAGGCGTCTTCCTGGCAGTAGAAGTAGAGGCTCTGGAAGCGGGCGCCGCCGCCGATTTCGATGTGGGAGATGCCGGCTTTGACCGCGGCTTCGAGAGCGGGAAGGAAGTCGTCGGTTTTGACACGGGCGCCGAGGCAGGACTGGAATCCGTCACGGAAAGAGCAGTCCATGAATTTGATTTTTTTTGCCATTGTGTTGTCCTTTCAAAAGTACAATGTTTTTTATTTGCCTGATTGAAACGCCTGGAGGGCGGCGGCCGCGGCGGCGGCTCTGAGCTGATCATCGCCTGCTTTGGCTTTTGCTGCGGATTTTTTCTTGGGGGCGGGAGCCGCCTTTTCAAGAACTCCGGCAAAAGGAGCGAGGACTTTCGCGAGGATATTCATGAAGAAGATCATCACGACAAGGAAGACCAGCACGGTGCCCATGCCGAGCACCATAAGTTTGATTCCATCCATAATCATAACTTGTGT
>URNE01000246.1 GCA_900549045.1 uncultured bacterium
ATTTTTTTATGAGAACAGAGCAATCTTTGAACGGAATCTGGGACTTTGAATTTTCAGTGAAGGCTCCGGAACAAATCAATCTTGCGGAGCTTGCGTTTCCGGAACGCATCTCGGTTCCCGGGTGTTTCGATGCATTGGCAAAATATGCCGGGAAGCGCGGGACGGGCGTCTACCGCCGTTTCGTCGAATGCGGAGGAACGGTCCGCCTGAATCTGGAAGCGGTTGGTCTGCGTGCGGATGTTTACTGGGACCGGAAGAGAATCGGGCGTACGGAACTGCCGTATTCGCCGTACACTCCCGTTTTTGATGCGGGAGCGCGGGGGCGGCACGAGCTGGTGATTGTGACGGACAACCGTCAGGACTCGGGAACGGCTTCGCTTTTCCATGCATATTATGATTTTTACGCGTACGGCGGAATTTACCGCGACGTTTCGCTGACCGGACTTCCCGCATGCCGGATCGACCGCGCGGAGTTTATTCCGGAGGACCTGGAAGCAGGAACGGTCCGGATTCGTCTTGCGCTCGGCGGAGAGATTCCGGAGCAGGTGACTGCGGAAGTCCGGTTCGATACTTCTGCGGAGGCGGAGAAGATCACGGTTCATTCGGGCGCGGCGGAAACGGTCTGCCGGGTTCCCGGGGTCAAACTCTGGTCGCCTGAATCTCCGGAATTGCACACCGCATGTGTCGTCATTCCCGGAGATGCTGTTTCGGTTGAGTTCGGAATGCGCAAAATCGAATGCGGAAACGGCGGTTTTCTGCTGAACGGGAAACCGCTGAAGCTGATCGGCTGGAATCGTCATGAGAGTCATCCGGAATTCGGTGCGGCGGTTCCGGAGTTCCTGACTTGTTCCGATCTCCGCATGATAAAAGAGCAGGGCTGCAACTTCATCCGCGGGTGTCACTACAAACAGAGCGAGGCGATGCTGCGTCTGTGCGACCGCATGGGGTTGCTCGTCTGGGAGGAGTCGCTTGGCTGGGGCAACCGTCCGGAACAGCTTGCCGATCCTGAATTCCGGCGGCTTCAGCGCGAGCAGACGGTTGAGATGGTTCGGAGCAGCATCAATCATCCGTGCGTGATTCTGTGGGGCTTCCTGAACGAGTGCGCGAGCGAAACGCAGGAGGCGCGTGGTTGCATTGCGGAACTGGCGTCGGCAATTCGCGCGGAAGATTCTTCGCGTCCGGTGACGTTTGCTTCGAACCGCGGAGTCAAGGATGTCTGCCTGGATTTGGTCGACGTCATCGCGTTCAACACCTATCCCGGCTGGTATGATCACACCGAGATTGAAAGTTACGGAATTGACCGCGTGATTCCTGCCCTGGAAGAGCTCGCGGAGTTCGCAAGCCGTCCGGAGTATCGCGATAAACCTTTGATTGTCAGCGAGATCGGCGCGGCCGCAATCATCGGAGACCATTCGGGGCTTCCGTGGTCGGAAGAATATCAGGCGGAGCTTCTCGGCGCGGCGCTCAGTTTCGCTCTGACGAATCCGCGGTGCGGCGGCATTGCGATGTGGCAGTTCTGCAATGCCCGCACGTACACCGCGAATTCGTGCGTGCTGACGCGTCCGCGCGGCTTCAACAACAAAGGCGCGGTGGATGAATACCGCCGTCCGAAGCTCGCGTGGCACCGGATCCGGCAGATGCTTACGGATGCGCGCTGAACGTTTCGCCGAGATATTCGGCGACGCCCTCCGCGGAGGGTTTCATTCCCTTTTCGCCCTTGTGCCAGTTCGCGGGGCAGACTTCGCCGTGTTCCTCGAAGAACTGGAGCGCGTCCAGAATCCGCAACGCCTCATCGACGCTGCGTCCGAGCGGAAGATCGTTGACGAGTTCGTGACGCACGACGCCCTGCCGGTCGATGAGGAAGAGTCCGCGCAGGGCGACGGCGTCATTGAGGAGAACACCGTAGTCGCGCGAGATGCTTTTTGTGGTGTCCGCGACCATCGGGAAGCGGACGCAGCCGATGCCGCCCTTGTTCGGCGGAACGGATTTCCAGGCGAAATGCGTGTACTCCGTGTCGGTTGAGATGCTGACGAGTTCGCATCCGCGCCGCTTGAATTCTTCATATTTTTCATTGAATGCGAGAATTTCCGACGGACAGACGAACGAGAAGTCCATCGGGTAGAAGAAGAGAACGACGTATCTGCCTTTCAGACTGGAAAGTTTGAATTTGCGGAACGAGTTGTTTCCCATGACGGCGTTTGCGGTGAAATCCGGCGCATTTTCTGTGACGAGTGCAGACATGATGAAATCCCCCTTGTTTGATTCGGAAACGGCATGTTTCCTTATTCAAGCATAACACCGGAAAACGGGAAATTCAAGCGAGGAAAATACGCCCGTCTGCTTTTTGTCCGACTGTTTGAACGGAGAAAAGCAGACGGATTTTTTTTCAGGTTTTTCCCTGTTGTTTGCGGTAATGCTGTGTGCCGAAAAACTTGAGATCGGCTGCGGGGAGCACCATGCCTCCGCGTTTGAGGATTCCGCCTTCGCGGAGGACATCCAGCATGGCGCGGCGCATGGAGTTGTCGGCCGGATAGGAGAGCGGATCTCCATCCATGCGGCCGAAAAGGAAGAAGAGTCCGTCTCTGCCGTCTCCGATTTCATGCGGATAGAGGTATCCTTCGCGGAGGAATGCCGCAATGTTGGATTCGGGAAGGCGTTTTTCCCACTCCGGGTTGAGAATCCAGGAGTTGCAGGTAAACAGCCGGATTTCCTTATGGAAAAAGGACCGGAAAAAGGCGAGGGCCTGGTTGAGAGAGTCGCGCAGGCGTTCGGGAGTCATGCCGCCACCGCCGGGGATGTGGATTTCGAGAATCGTCTCCCACGGGGAGATGAGCGGTTTCCATTCCGAATCGCAGAGAGTCACGGTTTTTCCGGGGAGGGCGACTCCGAGCGGGGATATCGGAGTGCCCGTGACAGAACCGTCGATATGATCGAGGGTCGTTTTGAATGCCGCATCGGGGGAATCCATGCGGACGCGCAGACCGTCTTTGTTGAGGAACCAGCCGTCGCCGCAGAGGAGCAGAGTGCGTCCCTCCGCATTGCGGTAGATCGCCGGAACATGGCTGGGGAGTGTCGTCATTTTGAATTCGAGGCGTCCGATGCGGAAGAGCGTTCCGTCGATGGAGCAGCGGAGCCAGCGGATCTGGTTCAGGAGGAATCCGGGCAGATTTCCATGGCTTTGATTGAAAAGCAGGGAGCTGCCGCCGATCCAGCTTGCGGAATCCGCCGCGTAATGCTCCGGAATGCCGTATCTGCGATGAGTCGCTTCGATCATCGGTATCGCCGCGGTCGCCACCATAAGAAATAAGACGCCGGCATCGTCGCCGAAAACCTTTTCGGGGAGGGGGAGTGCGTCCGGGGTGTTGTTGTCGCGTGTATGGAGATAGATCCGGCTGAGATAGCGCGCAAGCGTCCGCACCTCCGGGTTCTGTTCCGCAATGGCGGAAATTCGCCGGATGGCAGGCATGGCGTCGATCCTGCAGCGGGTCTGCGGATAGTATTTTTCCTGAAATGCGATTGTGAGGAATTCGGGCGTTTCGGAAGAACGTTCATCCGCTTCGCTCCAGCCGCAGTTGCGGAGCATGGTTTCGGTTTCGGCGGAATAGCCGAAGAATCTGCAGATGCGGGCGAGTTCCATAATCATAACCCTTTGAGACCGAGCCATTCGGCGACGGTTTTTCCCATGACGGCATCGTGGAGTTCGCGGTCTGCACCGATTTTGCTGAGAATCTGTTCATAATGAAGTTTTCCCTGCGTTTGAGTGTTGGGTGCATTGATGTAGCAGTCGGTCCCTAAAACGAGCTTGCGGAAGTACTGCGCATTGTCCTTGCAGAGGAAAATCGCGGGTTTTAGCAGTTTAGTGAGCTCTTCGGCGGAGAGGGCCTGCCAGGAGCCGCAGCCGGCAAGGTCTGCGTAGACGTTGGGGTGCAGTTTGATCATTTCCGCAGCCTGAAGACGCCAGAATCCCGTGCCGAGGTGTGCAATGACGATTTTAAGTTTCTGGAATGAGCGAGCCGGGCGGTCGAGATTGACGGGATCCATGTTCTTGAGCGTAGGGCGGCGCTGGATCATGTGGTGTGGCGCCGGGCGGTAGTTGCCGGTGTGGAAGAGCATGGGAATGCCGAGCTTTTCACATTCTTCGTAAAGCGGCATGTAGAGGTCATGGTCGTAAGGATGCCAGGGGTCTATGCACTTTACGCCTTTCGCGCCGAGATCGACAAGTCTGTGCAGTTCCCCGAGATCGGGTTCCTTGTCGGTGAGCTCGATGTTGGCAAGGGGAATGAGCCACTCCGGATATTCGCGGCATGCGCGGAGTACTGCGTCGTTGCCGGGCCATGCTCCCTCGATGTGCGGACAGTGGCAGAGAGCGGTGATGCATTCGTTTCTTTCGCAGTTTTTTACAAACTCCCGGACAAGCGCGGGATCTTCCGAATTGAAATGGGCATGAAAATCAAGATTCACGGGATTCTCCTTTCCTTGAATTGTTCAATGATAATATAGGC
>URNE01000247.1 GCA_900549045.1 uncultured bacterium
AACTTCTTACACAGGAAGAAGAACTGGAGCAGTTCATTGATTCCATTCAGCCGGAAACTAACGCAGAGGACATCATTCCGCGTGATAAAAAAATGACTGAGGATGAAGAGAAACTGTTTACTTATTTTGCAAAAGTTCCGGGACTGAGAGAACAGATCGTTGAAGCTCTGTATGATGTACAGATAAATGCATCCGACAAGACCTCAAAAACCGGTAACGTGATCGTCATGGGTGGTAAAGAAACTGGTAAGACAAGACTGATCGCAAGTCTGATTCCGGCAATCTGTAAAGAACTGAATCTGCCGGCTTCCAAGGTGGCTTATGTGTTTGCCGATCAGCTGAATGATGCTGTAACCTTCCCCGGCAACGATATTTGTCTGCATGTCTGCTCCTTTCTCTTAACGTCCGATTGTTATGACCAGAATGTTCTTTCCGCCGGCCCGACGGTAGTTCATCGAATCCGAAAGCCGCGCCGTCAGGTAGATTCCGAGTCCGCCTACCGGACGGTCCATCAGGTTCTGTCCGATATCCGGTGCGGGACACGCCGTCGGATCAAATTCGCGCCCGTCGTCCGACAATGTCATTATAACACAGTTTTCCAAGATTTCAATCCGGATTTCAAGAAAATGTTCCAAAGAATCATCGTAGGAGTATTTGATGACGTTGGTTGCCATCTCCTCGAACGCCAGAGAAACGCTGCACGACGTCCGGCTGTCCAGATGCGCCGCTATCAGAAACCTTTCCACATCGCGGGATACTTTATGGAATGAAACCCGGTTGTTTTTCATCAGTGCGCTGAATTCCATAAAGTTTCTCCTCCGGGTCAGGATTGCGGGGCGACCAGGCGCATCGCTTCGCCGAGGTCATTGGTGATCGGACAGCTTTGCGCGAAGCCCGCGGCGGCGAGTTCGCCCGCCACAAACGGCTGCGGATTGTACAGCACAAGCTTCGCTCCGTGCGTTTTGAGTTCCTGCGCCGCGACCTGCAAGGTGCGGAGACCAAGCGAGGAGATGAAATCCATCTCGGTCATATCCAGAATCGCCGGAAGTTTGCGGTCCGTGACGTTCCGTTTGAAATCTTCAAACACCTCCGCTACGCCTTCGCAGTCAAAACGGCCTGAAAGCGCGACGTGGGTGCTGTGTTCGTCATTGTTGATGATTTTGAGTTTCATAAACTGTCAACTCCGGATATTTTACCTGTCTTTCTGATAATGTAGCGCCGTTTTTCAAAAAGTCAATTTTTTTCAGCATGCCCGGCGAGGCGAGAATTTCCCGCGCGACGTCGTAATTGTGAATCGCAAGTCCGTGCTTTTCCGCGAACCGGAAGCAGTCGCCGATATTCCCCCGGACGTCCTGCGGGCGGTGCGCGTCGGAACCGGCGACGGCTTTCACGCCGCATTCCGCGGCGAGTTCCCAGACCGGATCCCACGGGTACATCATGCGCGTCGAGCCGTCCGGAAGAAGGGTGCGCGGTTTGCGCATGCCGTAGGCGTTGATTTCAACCGGGACTCCGAGCGACGCCGACGCCTCCATGACTTCGCGGTAGAGCGCGGCTATTTCCGGCGTCCAGAACGGCGTGCGGAATGCGGTCAGATCGGGATGTGCGAGGTAGCGGATCAGTCCCGTTTCCATGAGACGGATCGCGCATTTCATGTAGCGGCGGACACCCTCAAGCGTGAGCGTGCCGTCCGCGTTGCGGTAATCCTGTTCATTGCTGATCCAGTGGACTCCGCCGATGAGGTAGTCGAACCGGTACTCCCCGAAGAAAAGGTCTTCGTAATACGCCACGCCGAGATCCTCGAAAAAGTCGATTTCGGAACCGAGGAGAATGGTCAGCTGCGGGAATTTCCGTTTTGCTTCGCGGACATCGCGGACATAATCGGGAAGTTCGCTGAATTCCATGCGGCTGGAGCCGTTGCGTCCGTCGGGGAAGGGGGAGTGGTCGGAAAAACCGAGAATCCGGATTCCCTGCTTCACCGCTTCGGCGCAGTATTCGTCCACCGTGCCCGATGCGTGTTTGCAGCGGAACGTGTGTGTGTGAAGATTTGTCAGCGGTATATCAGTATTCATGGAGGAACCTCATTTCCCGGTAATATACTGCCGGAATTTTAAAAATCAATCCCTTTCCGCGCGGGGATTCCGAGCTCGTAGGGATGGCGAACCGCTTTGATTTCGGAAACGAGATCACTCATCTCCAGAAGTTCCCGCGGCGCATGGCGTCCGGTGATCATGACATTCAGATCGTGGCGCCGCGAGCGGAGCGCGCCCAGCACCTCGTCGAGAGGAAGCCAATTGTAATGGAGCGCGATATTGAGTTCATCGAAGACCACGAGCTGCCAGCGCGGCGAGAGGAGCTCCTTTTCCGCGCGGGTCCAGCCCTGACGCGCGAGCGCGGCGTGGTCTCCCGGTTCCCATGACGCTCCCGCGCCGAGCTGGGCGAATTCGAGATTCGGCGCATGGAGCGAATCGAAAAAACGCTTTTCTCCCGTCTCCATGGTTCCCTTGACGAACTGGAGGAGGAGCACGTTCCAGCCCCAGCCGAGCGCGCGGATCGCTGTTCCGAATGCGCTGGTCGACTTTCCCTTGCCGTTGCCCGTGACATTCAGGAGCAGTCCTTTTGCGGATTCGTCAAGCATGAAGCAGGCCTTCCCTGTTGAATTTCGGACAGCCGAAGCCGAGCCCGGTGACGATCGGGCGGAAGCAGGCGTTGCAGGAGATGCAGCGGGCGCGGAAGGCGTCCTCAAGTTCCCAGCGGCGGATGAGATCGGGTTCGGAAATCAGCGGACGGCTCAGCGAGACAAAATCGCATGCGTCTTCGCGGAGCAGCCGTTCCGCCGTTTCGGGGTGGCGGATTCCTCCCACGAGAATCACCGGAACCGAAAGTTGCGCCTTGATCCGCTTCGCCGCGTCCTCATAGTAACTTTTCTCTTCCGCGGAAGCCGGATTCACCGTGCGGACGGGCGAGAGTTTCGGACCCGATGCGGGGAGTCCGCCGGAGAGTTCCACTCCGTTCAGACCGCGTTTTTCGAGTTCGCGGCAGACCAGTGCGCATTCATCGGCGGAGAACCCGCCCGCGACAAAGTCCTCGGAATTGATTTTGATCAGCACGGGGAAAGCGTCGCCGACGGCTTTGCGCACGGCGTCGTAGACGCGCAGCAGAAGCCGCATCCGGTTTTCGAGCGGGCCGCCGTATTCATCGGCGCGCTTGTTGTAGAACGGCGAGAGAAACTGGCTGATGAGGTATCCGTGCGCCGCATGAATCTGGACCGCGTCGAATCCGCCCTTCCGCGCAAGTTCTGCGGCGCGGGCGAACGCATCGACGACGCCGTCGATCTCCGCGGGAGTCGCTTCGCGGGTATCGCCTTTTTTGGGGATCGTGAACGCGGAAGGGCCGATCGCCGTCGCCGGATTGGAGGCGTTGCAGCCGCCGTGCGCAAGCTGGAGTGCGATCTTTCCGCCGTTTTCGTGGACGACGTCCGTTGCGACGCGCCAGAGATCGACTGCTTCCGGTTTTGCCGCCGCCTGTTTTACCGACGCTTTGCCTTCCGGCGAAACATAGGTGTGGCCGGAGATGACGAGCCCGACTCCGTCCTTTGCGAGCCGGGCGTAGAGATCCGCGAGCGCGGGCGTGTAAAGCCCTTCGGCATCGGCGAGTCCCTCGTGAGTCGCCGAACGGACAAAGCGGTTGCGGAGCAGAAGTCCGCCGAGAAATGTCGATTCAAAAAGATGTTTTTCCATAAAAAACTCCCCCGTTTTCCGGATAACGTACTTCGTTTATTGAAAAAATCAACTTCCCGTGTATATTAATCTGCAAAAAGGAGTTTTTATGCGGAAAACAGTCATTCTCACTTTCGACGACGCCGTAACGAGTCAGTACACCTCCGTTGCGCCCCTGCTGAAGCGTCTTGGTTTCGGAGCGACCTTTTTCATCTGCCGTTTCAACGACGAGTGGCGCAAACAGCATTCGGACCATCTGCTCGCCGCGGAGCAGATCCGCGCGCTGGATCAGATGGGATTCGAGATCGGCAATCACACGTGGAATCATCCCGATCTGCGCAAATGCGACGCCGCGGTCATTGCGCGTGAACTGGATGACCTGAATGCATTTCTTGCGGAAGCCGGTGTTGCGAAACCGGTCAGCTTTGCGTATCCGGGCGGACCGTTCGCCGCGAACGCGGTCCCGCAGATTCGCGAACGCGGTTTTCTCTGCGCGCGCTCGACGGAACACCGCACATTCAACAAAAAGCGTGACGACTGGATGAATCTTCCCTCGTTTCCGATTCAGGGCGACGACCGCCGGCTTTTCCTGGACGCCGTTGCAAAAGCGGATGGCGACGAGGCGGTCTGCATTCTTTTTCACGGCGTTCCCGACCGTGTTCATCCGTGGGTCAACACGGAGTTTGCTCTTTTCGAGGAGTATATGGACTATCTGAAGGAGAATGATTTCCGAGTTGTCAGTCTCCGGGATTACCTTGCGGGGTGAAGCCGGTCGCTTCCGC
>URNE01000248.1 GCA_900549045.1 uncultured bacterium
ATTCAGAAAAAATATGCACGTTTTATACATTCATCTGGCAAAAAGGCTGTCTCTGGCGGGAATGACACTGCTCATTATCCTCTTTGTCAGCTATCTTCTCCTCCGAATAGCCCCCGGCGATCCGACGAGGAGCTCCATGTTCGGCGCCCAGGGCGACGGCGGCGGCCTCTCCTCCGAAAAGGCGGCTCTCGTCAAAGACGACAACATGCGCGGGAAACTTCATCTCGACAAACCCGCGGCTGTCGGATTCGCTCTCTGGATGAAGCAGATCGTTCTGCACGGAGATTTCGGCGCATCGGCGGCGGTAGACAAGGGGCGTCCCGTTTCCGAACTCATTCTCGAACGGCTCCCCGTTACGCTACGGCTCAACATCGCGGCAATCCTGCTGACCTATCTGCTCGCCATTCCGATGGGTATCCTGGCCGGAGTGTTTCCGGACTCCAAGTATGACAGAATCACGACATTTCTGCTCTTTTTTCTCTACTCGCTCCCGACTCTGTGGGTTGCGCTGGTGCTCCAGGCGGCGCTCTGCAAGGGCGGCTGGCTGCCCGTCTTTCCGCTGAAGGGACTCCTGCCCGACGTCGCTCCGGGGGAATCGACCTGGAGGATCATCGGAAATACGGTCATGCACTATGTTCTCCCCGTGCTCTGTCTTGCCTACGGAGGATTTGCCGGGCTCTCCCGCTTCACCCGGTCGGCCATGATCGACGTCATTCATCAGAATTACATCCGCACGGCGGTTGCAAAAGGAGTGCCGCAGATCGATGTCATTCTTTCGCACGCGTTCCGCAATACGCTTGTGGTGATGATTACTCTGTTCGCCGGGATTCTGCCCTCGCTGGTCGCGGGAAGCATTCTGGTGGAATATGTATTCAGCATCCCCGGGATGGGGTCGCTCTCGATGATGGCGCTCAGCAGCCGCGACATTCCTCTGCTGATGGCGCTGTTCGCATTCAGCGGCGCACTCACCCTGGGGGGAATGCTGACAGCCGATGTTCTATATGTATTTGCCGATCCGCGAATTTCATTCCGCGGAAGAATCTGAACAAAAAAGGTGTTGCATGAAAATTCTTCGCTTTCTCGGATGGAACAAACCGCTTCCCGACCTTGCCGCGCAGACTTTGCTCAAATCCGCCGTCCGCTCCGACGCGGACGGAACAGTCGATCTCTCCTCCATTCTCGTTCTGATTCCGGGACGCCACGCGATCCGCATTCTCAATGAAAAAATCTCCGCTCTGCTTGAACGCAATCAGGCTGGCGGATTCTTTCCTCCGGAATTCTACACGCCCGAACGTTTCGTCCTTGAGGGAAGCGACCGTTTTGCCGCGGCCGCAGACACGGAACTCGTCCATGCCTGGCAACAGGTGCTCAAGGAGGCGGATCCAAAGGATTTCCCGTCACTTTTCCCAACAGACTTCGAGAAGGACGATGACTCATCCGCCGTTTATCTTGCCGGCGAATTCATCCGGCTTGTCCGCGAGCTTTCCGGCGGATGTCATACCGTCGCATCCGCACGCGCCGCTCGGATTTCGGAAAATCCGGAACGCTGGAAGGATATTCAGACGCTCGAAGAACGCGTACACGCCCTGCTGGCGGAAAACGGACTCGTCGACTCCGAAACGCTGAAACTGCAGCTTGCGAACTCCGCCGGAGAATTCCGCAGGTTCAAACAGATCATCGTGATCGGAATGCCCGACCTTTCCGAACTGCTCATCAAACGCCTTGAAAAAGTTTCGAATGCTCTCGACGTCGAAATCTGGATCAACGCGCCCGACGAACACCATGCTTCGTTCGACCCATGGGGACGCCCCGTTCCCGAACGCTGGAACGATTATCCTGTTTCATTTCCGCCGGAAACGCACGGTCCGGACTGCATTTTCAAAACCGAAACAATCGAGCAGGAGGCGGCGACAGCGGCGGCTCTTCTGCTGGGATCGGACAGAAACCTCGACGGCAAAGCCCTTGCAATCGGCTCGGAAACGCTGTTTCAGCCCATGCAAAACGAACTTGCCCGCCTGAAAACCGCCAACGGCTCCGCGCTGGAAATCTTCAACCCCTCCGGAGAACAGGTTTGCTCGCTGCGTCTTTTTGAACTGCTGACTCTTCTGAACCGCTTTCTCTCCGATGATCTTTATGAAACGGCGAATGCGTTTCTGCATCATCCGGATGTTCTGCGCTGGCTGGCGGGGACGCTGAAAAAATCTCAGAACAGAATTCTGCAGACTGTCGACAATTTCCGGATTGCGCATATTCCGGACAAGTTCAGCGGTTTTGCCGCTTTTGGCGATGAAGACGCTTCCGCGATTTTCAATCAGCTGGAGAATCTGCGCCAATCGCTTTCCGCCGAACCGCTTGACATGATGATTCATGATTTTCTGCAACTGCTTTACGGAACTTCCTCCACGCTGACGACCCGCGAGATTCCCTTGAAAAATGAAGTCGCCGCGCTGGAACGGATTCTGGCGCTTATCACGCGAAGCCCCGTTTTCCGAACCGCCGCGAAACAGGAGGTTTTCAATGAGCTGCTGAGCGCATTCGGCTCCGAAAGACTCTACAGACAGCGCACCGCGCACGACTTTCCCGTCATCGGTTTTCTCGAATTGCCCTGGAGCGACGCGAAGGAGATTGTCGTCTGCGGAATGAACGACGGCATGATCCCGGAAAGCACGGGCGGGACCTCGTTTCTTTCAGATTCCCAGCGGGTGCGTCTCGGAATTGCAGACAATGCGCGCCGCGCCGTCCGCGACTTGCTCTATCTGGAATCCATTTTGAATGCACGCGAACCGGGAGCGGTCCGGTTTCTCGCCTCCAGAACTGACGCGGCGGGAAAACCGCAGAAATTTTCAAGATTTTTCTTTCAGGGCTCCCGGGAAGCCGTTCTCCGCCGCGCGGCGCTGCTCTATGAGCCGATGCGCATGGTTGAACCGCCGTCCGATGCGAACGCGAACGCTCATTTCATTCTTCAGCCGGATTATTCGCTCGCCGCGGAAAATGCGGTCCCCACAGTGTCCGTCACGGCATTCCAGACATATCTGACAAGCCCGTTCCGCTTCTTCCTTCAGACCTTCATGCACATGGGCGATGAAGATTTTGAACCGAAAGAACTTGCAAAGAACACTTTCGGAACCTGCATTCACGCCGCTCTGGAACGGGCGGCAAAGGAACCCGTCGCCGATCCGCAGCGGCTGAAAGAGCGTCTGTTTGAAGAACTCGATGTTTACATGCGTCTGCAATACGGCTCCCCCCTGCCCGTTCTTCCTGCAATTCAGAACGAGCAGATGAAACAGCGCCTCGCCCATTGCGCGGAAGTGCTTGCTCAATCCGCAAAGGACGGTTTTGTTCCGATTGAAACGGAGTATTCGCTTGGCGGCAAAGGCGGGTCAATCGAGTTCTGCGGACTGAATATCAAGGGGCGAATCGACCGCATCGAGTATTCCGTCGCGCAAAATCGTCTGCGTCTGATTGACTACAAGACCGGAGACAGGGGCAAGTCGCCGGAAGAAACCCATTTGACGGGCAGGAAAAAAGACACATTCATCAATCTTCAGCTTCCGCTTTACCGTATGCTGATTCTGCGCGATCCCGTTTTCCGCGAACGCCATCCGGAAATAGACCTGAACACGGCGCTCATTACCTGCGGATATCTTAACATGCCCGCCAGTGTCATGGAAACAAAAATCCTGGAGTGGCACGATCTTGACCGCCATCTCCCCCTTGCCGAAGAGACTCTTGTGCGCATTTCCGCGGAAATGCGCGATTTTGCGCAAGGCGTTTTCCGGGAAGATCCGGATGCGAAGATTCCATACGACGATTTCTCTTCGGTCTTTCTGCCGGATTTACGGACAGCTGTTCCTTCCGCGACCTGGAACACGAACAAGGAGAATGCATAATGGAAACGACCCCACAAACCGCCCGGCTTATTCCCAACGTTGCAATCATGGCCTCCGCCGGAACAGGCAAGACGTTCAATCTGGCGATGCGCTACATTTCCCTTCTGCTGCTCGGAGCAAAGCCCGAAGAAATCGTCGCCATGACATTTTCCAACAAAGCTGCCGGAGAGATTTTCGACAAAATCGTTCAGGAATTGCTCTTCATGTGCCGCAGGCCGGATGAACTGGCGACCCGTATCGGGAACGACCTGATTCCGGAGGGCGCCGCTCCCGATGACCTGTTCCGGATTCTCCGCCAGATTCTCAGTATGCCTCAAAAGCTCCATATCGAAACGATTGACAGCTTTTTCTTCAAGATCATCCATGTTTTCCCTCTGGAATGCGGAATCTCCGGGCCGATTACCATGCTCAACGAGGCGGACGATGAACAGAGAATCCGCACTCTTCTTACTCTGCTCCGCGATACGTCTGATGATGAAAGACGCGTTCTTATCGAAATCATCAAACAATACTCCATGGGGAAAGAGATCGCCACCCTTTTCGCTTCCGCTGACGATACCGTCAAGAACTATTACTCCGCCTACCT
>URNE01000249.1 GCA_900549045.1 uncultured bacterium
GGCTGACCGCGCGGAGGCATTCACCGATTTCGCCGCATTTGTCAACGGCGTTCTCACAACCGGCGAAAATGAAGAAAAAATCCCCGAACCGCTTCTCGACAAACTCTATCTTGCCGCGGAAAAGACACCGGATTCGGATGAGCTGCTGACGCTTGTCAAGGGGGATCTGGAGGAACAGAAGAAACCGCTTCCGCCGCGCACCATGCGGCTGATCAAATTCGCCCAGGAACATCCGGAACATACACAGCTCGGACTCCTTCTTGCCTCGAATCTCATGCTTTACGCGCTTGCGGGGGACACGGAGCTCACGGCGGAGGTTGTCCGGCTGATGAATTCGCTGAAACCGCGGACGGCAAAGTTTCCCGCGGATTCCAGGGAGGCAAAAGCGATGTTCGCCGGACGGATTCTGCTGGCGAGCCTTCTCGCTTCACAGAAAAAATATGACGAGGCGGATAAAGAAATTTCAGAATTGCTGGAAACCGCTTCCGCCGAACAGCGTCTGCAGCTTCTTCCGCTTGCTGTGAACGTTTATCTGGATGCGCGGGAGAATTCATCGGATGAAACCCCGTTTTTGATTGGGCTTTTCATGAAGAGCGACAAGGAAAAGTTCGGGCGCAAGTTCGAACGTCTTTTCGACGAGGTCGTCTCCGCGTTTGCCGACCCGGCGACGGCGCTTGACCCCTCCAAGTATATTTCGTACACTTCCGCAATCGGCAACCGGAAGATGGCGGAAGCCGCGCTTCCGCTGCTGACTGCTCCTCTGTTCGCGAATCCGGACCGGATCGACAGTCTGCGGCGGCTTGCCGCGTTCTACACGATCACCGGGCAGCCCGCGCTTGCCGCCCGCACCTGGCTGAAAATCAAGGATTTGAGCGGCGGAAAACTCGGACGGACGGAGAGCGCGCTGCTGGCGCATTCGCTTTATGGCGGCTGCTTTTATCGGGAAGCGGCATCCGCGTTTGCGGAACATCTGAAGGCGTTTCCGGAAGACCATGCGCTCAAACCGGTCTACGCGCGTGCAGTCTGGGGCTCGCAGGATTTCGCGAAGTTTCCGGAAGTTGTTGCGGCAATCAAGAATCCGGAACCGGAACTTCTGCATTTCTCGTCGCTGGCGCTCAGTCTGCAGAAACGTTATGCCGAAGCGCTGGAACTTCAGCTGAAGTACATCGAGTCTCTTCCGGATCCGGAAGGCAAAGAGGAGGAAAAGACGTTTGAGGCGGCGCTCATGTATGCCGTTCTGCTTTCGGAAAAGACAGGGCGCGTGGATGTCGCGGAAAATTTTCTGCTGCCGGCGCTGGAGGAGGAACCGGAAAATGCGGAATATCTGAATCTGCTCGGCTACATCTACGCGGAGGCGGGAGTCAAGACGGAGCAGGCGCTGAAACTGCTGACCCGCGCGCTCCGGGTGCAGCCGGAAGAGCCGGCCATTCTCGACAGCATGGCGTGGGCGCTTTACCGCGCGAAAGATTACTCCCGAGCATGGGAATTCATCGAAAAAGCAATGAAAAAGACAGGGAAAGGTCCGGTTGATCCCGTCATTCTGGATCATGCGGGAGATATCCGGCTGATGCTCGACGACGAAAAAGGCGCGCTCCGTTTCTGGAAGCGCGCGCTTGAAAACTATTCCATTGAACTGGACACGGACAAGGTTCTCGAAAAAATCCGCAATGCGGAAAAGTAAAAATCTTCCGCTTCAGTCGAACAGCGACGGCTGGAGAATCGCCGGTTTCGGCTGGGGCGGACCGCCGGTTTTCGTCCGGTAGCGTCCGCGCTTTTCGCGTGCGGCGGTGACGGACGGCAGGTTCGCTTCGCCGATGGCGTTTTCCTCCAGGTTCGCGAGGATCTCTTTTGCCCGAGAGACAACCCCGTCGGGAAGACCGGCGAGTTTCGCCACATGAATTCCGTAACTCTTGTCCGCCGCGCCGGGAACGATCTGACGCAGGAAGATGATCTGATCGCCGTATTCGCGCACGGCGACGTTGTAGTTTTTGACGCCCTGCCGGACCATTGCGAGTTCGGTGAGTTCGTGGTAGTGCGTGGCGAACTGCGTCCGCGCATGGGTGTGGTCGAGAATGTATTCCGCAACCGACCAGGCGATGGAGAGCCCGTCGAAAGTGCTTGTGCCGCGCCCGATTTCATCCAGAATGATGAGACTGCGCGCGGTGGCGTTGTTGAGAATGTTCGCGGTTTCGAGCATTTCAACCATGAATGTGCTCTGTCCGCGGGAAATGTCGTCCGCGGCGCCGACGCGGGTGAAAATTTTGTCGGCGACTCCGATTACAGCGCTGTCCGCTGGAATGAACGATCCCATTTGCGCCATGATGACGAGCAGAGCGGTCTGGCGGATATAAGTTGATTTGCCCGCCATGTTCGGACCTGTGATGATCATCATTCGGTTGTCGTCGCCGTCGAGAACGGTGTCGTTCGGGATGAAACGGGAGTCCCGCATGGCGGCGTCGAGGACGGGGTGGCGTCCGCCGCGGATGACGAGCATGTCGCCGTCGTCCACATGCGGGCGGCAGTAGGAGTAGCGCGATGCGCAGTCGGCAAGGGAGCAGAGGGCGTCGAGCTCGGCGAGCGCTTCGGCGTTCTGCTGGATTTCGCGCGTGAATCCCGCGGCGTATGCGCGGAGCTCTTCAAAAAGCTTGATTTCGAGCGCTTTCGCCTTGTCGTCCGCGCCGAGAATTTTGGATTCCATCTCTTTGAGTTCGGGCGTGATGAAGCGTTCGCAGTTGACCAGTGTCTGTTTGCGGATATAGTCGTCCGGAACGTTTTCGAGATTGGCTTTTGTGACCTCGATGTAGAATCCGAATACGCGGTTGTAGTGGACCTTGAGGTTTTTGATTCCGGTGCGTTCCTGTTCTTTCGCCTGCAGCCGGGCGACCCAGTTCCGGCCTTCGGTTGCGGCGGAGCGGAGTTCGTCGAGCTCGGCGTTGCAGCCCTCGCGGATGACTCCGCCGTCGTTCGCGGTTGCGGGGGGCAAATCGACGAGGGTGTCGTGAATGCGCGTGGTGAGTTCCGCAAGTTCGCCGAGCCTTCCGCCGACGTCCGCAATCAGCGGCAGATCGAAGATTGCGAGGATGTTTTTGACTCCGGGAATGAGGGCGAGACTTGCGCTGAGCGCGATGAGATCGCGCGGATTCGCGGTGTTCATATTCAGCTTGGTCGTAATGCGCGCGAGGTCGCGGATGCCGGAGATGGTTTCGCGCAGTTCCGCAAGCGTGAGAGGATCGTCCTTGAACGTTCCGACGATATCCTGGCGTTCGACGATGCGGTCCACGCTGCGCAGCGGGTTGAGCACCCATTGACGCAGAAGGCGTCCGCCCATCGGAGTCTTGGAACAGTCGAGCACATGGAGCAGAGTGGAGTCTTTTGCGGAGCCCAGCATCGGGTCGGCGAGCTCAAGGTTGCGGCGGCTGGAGGGGTCGATCAGCAGCACCTCATCGCGCGATTTGAGGCTGATTTTGCGAATGTGTCCCGTCTGACACTTGAGATTGTCTTCGGTGTATGCGAGAACGGCTCCGGCGGCGCGGACGGCGTCCGCTTCCTTCTGTTTGAATCCGAATCCTTCAAGCGTGAGCGTTCCGAAGTGACGGGTCAGCAGCCCGAACGCGTTTTCATAGGAGAAAATCCAGTCGTCGAGTTCGGTCCAGAGCATGTTCTGCGGAGTTTCGGGCTTGGACGAGGGATCCTTCTTCCATTCCGCAAGCAGGGAGGCGGGGGCGACGCATTCGCGCGGATGAAGCTTTGCGAGTTCATCCGCCGCTTCCGGAATGGAGCTGAATTCGGCGGCGAGGAATTCGCCGGTGCTGATATCGAGCCACGACAGCGCGTAGATGTTTTTTGCGGGAACGCTGTAATAGGAGCAGAGAAAATTGTTGTCGGAGGGTTTCAGCAGGGGGCCCTCGGTGATGGAGCCGGGCGTGATGACCCGCGTGATGCCGCGTTTGACAATGGCGTTGCCTTTGACGAGCGCGGGGTTTTCGAGCTGTTCCGCAATGGCGACTTTCACGCCGGCTTCGAGCAGTTTGGGCAGATAGAGATCAAGCGCGTGATACGGCACGCCGCACATCGGATACCCCGCGCGGGAGGTCAGCGCGATTTCCAGAATCGGACTCGCCACTTTGGCGTCGTTGAAGAACATTTCATAGAAATCGCCCATCCGGAAAAGCAGAACGGCGTCCTTCGGCGCCTCCGCCTTCACCTTGAGGTACTGCTGCATCATGGGCGTCAAGTTTTTATCGTCGGGCATCGGAAACTCCATCGTGTTGATTTGATAAGATACTCTCAAAACCGAATACTTCAAGCAGAAAAATGAAAAAACGCCCGCTCTTCCGTCCGTTTTTCAGGCGCGGACTGGCGGATAAATGGAATATGAGACAATTTGTCTCTTGAAAAAGAGTGACATATTGTCTCTTCTGTCTGCTTTCCCCGCTTGAAAAAACAATTGGCACGGCTTCTGCTATAACTCATTT
>URNE01000250.1 GCA_900549045.1 uncultured bacterium
ACGGCCGGAGTTCGTCTCTTTTCAGGAACTCCGGCTTCTTCTGAAGAATCTCAGATCGACGGAATGAGAACGCCTTCCGCCGGAACGATCACCAGCTTCGCGCCCTTCTGTGAAAGCTGTTTGTTCGCCCAGCGTTTGAAATCGTTGACCGCGTAGTTCGTCAGGTGCGGCAGGATCTTCTGCTTGGCGCGGTCCTGATGCGCGGCGGAACAGCAGCAGACCGGACGGACATTCGTCACGGCAAAAATATCGCCTTCCTCCGCCTCGGCAAGATGCCGGCGAACCCATTTTTTCATGGCGTTGATTACGCCCGCCGAAGCAAAACAGGGAACGCCCGGAACCGTGGCTCCATCGGGTCCGACGGCAAGCTGATTCGCATTCCAGTCGAACGCCGCCATATCGAAAACATCCGTAAAAGCGGCTTCCGGTCCGCGGACGGCTTTGCCGCGCCACGCAAGATACCAGCTCATGCGGCGGTTGCGTCCGAACGGAACCTCAACCTCCGGCTGCGGATGATACTGATACAAGCCCCACTCCGCTTCGATCCCCGACGCAGTACGCGCAAGGCGATAACTTGAGGAGGCGTCCGGCTGCGACGCTCTCCAGCGCCAGTAGTCCTCTCCGACCGCGATTTCCAGAACAGCTCCCTCCATCGTCTCGATCAGCAGAGCGACGGGAGGCCGAGCAGAATCATACAGAACCGTCCCGGACTCCACGGATGCGGCGTCCCGCCAGTCGATCCGGGCGAACGTCACGCCGGAGACGGGTGCATCAAGCAGAGCGAAACGGGCGAATTCCCCGTTCAGTTCGAAACCGCCCGCGGAAATATTCTGCACGCGGAAGGATGAACGGATGATGAAGTCGGTGGTTACGCTCAGAAAGCCTTCCAGCAGACGGAACTTGCGGTTGATCGAAGGCTCCGCTCCGAACGGAATCGTGCATACTGTTTCAAGCTGAGCTTCCTCTTCGTCGTTGGAAAGGTGGACTTTGCGGCGGCCGTGAAGCGCAGTTGCTTCTTCCAGCCCGTCGAGCTCTGCGTAGCGGGAGACGAATTCCAGATTCTTTCCAAGTTTGAACGTAAAGAGACCGGGAGACGGCAGATCAAATTCAGCGGACCAGTTTTTCCCGGCGGACCGGAAGCCGCCGTTTTCCAGAATTTCGATTTCCGGCATCAGATCACCTCAAAGACTTGCGCCAGCGGCTTGCGGGTCAGCGGAACAGGCTTGAAACCGTCCGCGGCATAACCGACCGGTGTCATGGCAACCGCGCTCTCGCCCTCGGGCAAATTCAGTGCGGCATTTGCGATATCGCGCTGGAACGCGCAAATCCAGCAGGTTCCGAGCCCTTCCGCCGTCGCGGCGAGAATAAGATGCTCCATGATAATGGCACAGTCGACATCCACAATCGAATCTCCCTCAAGGCGTTTCCACGCGGCGGCGGAGTTGCCGACGACCACCGCAATGGCGGGAGCATCCGCGAGCCACGCGAATCTGTTCGAGTCGCAGAGAGCCGCCCGTTTCGCCGGATCGGTCACAAACAGAACGCGGAACGGCTGGCGGTTGCAGGCGGTAGGGGCAAGATTCACGGCCTCCGCGATATGCTCGACTGCACTCTGCGGCACCGGAGTCGACTGATAGGAACGAACGCTTCTGCGAGCGCGGATGACATCATAAAAATCCATGGCAGGTACTCCTTCTTCTAGACGATGCTAATATAATATGAAAACGGCGTTTTTCAAGAACGCTTCAAAAACTTCCGTTTCAGCGCATGAACCACGGCCGTTGCCTCCCGGATGCGGAACAGAAATGCGAGAAGCGCAAACACCGCGCCGAACACACAGGTCGCCAGGAACCACGCGCCGCCATGTTTCGGGATCCGTTCCAGCAGCGCAATTCCGCAGAATCCGCGGTACGCAAACCAGGCCGCAAACCCGGCGATTACGGAAACTGCGGCGGTCCGCACGAACAAATAAGCGGCGCTCTTCAACGGCATGCGCCCGAGGTCGCGCCGCAGAATGTAAAGCAGAATGAAATTGTTCAGATACGCCGTCACCGCCGTCGCAAGAGCAATTCCGCCCTGCCGCATCGGATGCATGAGCGAAAGACTCAGGATGACGTTCAGCACAATGCAGACGATGGAAACATAAACGGGCGTTTTCATCTGTTTGCGCGAATAGAAACCCGAAACAGTCACTTTCGTCGCCGCATACGCCGGAATGCCGAACGCATACCAGAAAAGCGCATACGCGGAGGCGTTCAGCGCCGTTTCGTCAAACGCGCCGCGCCGGAACAGTATGTCAAGAAGATTGCGTCCGAAAAAAAGCATGTAGACCGCCAGCGGAATGGTGATGAACAGCAGCTGGCGCATCGAGCTGAACAGCATCATCAGCATGGATTTCAGTTTTTTAGCGGCCGCGGCTTCGGACATGACGGAGAGCGAAACCGTGCCGAACGCAACGGCGAAAATCCCTATCGGCAGATAAATCAGACGGTCGCTGTAGGTAAGGGCCGCCGCCGCGTTGTTGTCGATGGACATGGCGATCGCGCGGTCGCAGAGAACGCTGACCTGGAGAGCGGACATGCCGATCAGTCCGGGAAGCGCCAGTTTCAGAATTTCACAGATCGCGGAAAAGTTGAGAATGCTTCTTTTTGAAAACTCCGGAACCATTCCGAACTTTTTCAACAGGCCACCAAGCACCACCAGCTCCAACGCCCCTGAAATCAGCACGGAGATTCCGAGCATGCGCAGAAACTCAACGGAGCTTCCCCGGCAGAACCCCGCCGCGCCCAATGCAAGCGCAGCAATCAGGCAGGCGTTCAAAAGGAGACTCGCCAGAGCCGGAAGCACAAAACTCCGGAGAGAATTCAGCAGAGAGGTAATGATGCCGATCAGACAAATCAGCACGCAGTACGGCATGACAACCGGCGTGGCGAGAAGCATCAGCTTCCACCGTTCCACGGTCACATAAGGCTCAATCAGAATTGCGGGAACTGAAACCGCAACGGTTATCGCGGACAGCAAAAAGGTCAGCCAGATCAGAATGGTGGAGAATTTGCGCCGCGCAGCCTCCTGCCCCTCAAGCTTGAGCGTGTGGGAAATCAGCGGAATCAGCGCTGTGCCGAGCGCGCCCTCCCCCAGAATCCGGCGGAAGAGGTTCGGCAGCAGAAAGGCGGTGGACCACGCGCTCATGACGAGTCCGCCGCCGAGAATATGGGCGCAGAGAATCTCCCGGAAAAGCCCGAGAATCCGGCTCAGGAAAATCACGGAGGAATACCCCATCGTGCTCTTGAAGATTCCCTTGCCGGCCCCCATCGAAACACCTTACACGGAGAAGCGGACAAACACGGAGTCGCCGTCCTGGACAATGTAATCTTTTCCCTCAATCCGGAGCTTGCCGGCTGTTTTGGCGGCATTCCAGTTCCCGTATTTCATGAGATCCTCGTAAGAGACGATCTCCATGCGGATGAAACCGCGTTCCATATCGGTGTGAATCTTGCCCGCCGCCTGCGGCGCCGTGGAGCCGCGGGTAACCGTCCACGCGCGGGATTCATCCGGCCCGGAGGTGAAGAAGGTGATGTAGTCGAGAAGCTTGTAGCCGGTGTTGATCACGCGCTCGAGCCCGCTCTTCTCCACGCCGATATCCTCAAGAAACGCAAGAGCCTCGTCGGGTTCGAGCTGAGCGAGATCCTCTTCGAGTTTCGCACAGACCGGAACGACTTCCATTCCGTGTTTCGCGGCGTCGGCGATCAGCTGCCTCGAAATATCGTCTTTCCCGAAATTGCGGAACGAATCCTCATCGGTGTTCGCACAGACGAATGCGGGTGTGAGGGTCAGGAGCTGCATGGATTTTGCAATGCGGTCGAGCTTCGGATCTTCGCGGTCGTAGGAAGGAAGCTTGCCCTGCTCAAGGTTCGCAATGAACGCCTGCGCAAGCTCAAGTTCCGCCTTGATTTCCGGGTCGCCGCTGCGCGCCTGCTTGCGGCTGTGGTCGACTTTCTTCTGAAGAAGCTCGAGGTCGGCAAGCATCAGCTCGGTCAGGATCAGCTCCAGGTCGCGGGAGGGATTGACGCTTCCGCCGACGTGCACGACATCCGGATCCTTGAACATGCGGACCACATGGGCGACGGCGTCGACGTTCCGGATATGTCCGAGAAACTGGTTGCCGAGCCCTTCGCCTTTGCTTGCGCCTTCGACGAGCCCCGCAATATCAATGAATTTCATCGTGGCGGGAACGACTTTGGCGGAATGTTCGAGTTTCGCCAGATCATCAAGCCGCTTGTCCGGAACGGGAACGATTCCGGTGTTCGGTTCGATTGTGCAGAACGGAAAGTTCGCGGCAACCGCGCCGCCTTTGCACAGAGCGTTGAATAGAGTTGACTTGCCGACGTTCGGAAGTCCGACGAATCCACATGCGAAACCCATTGAAAAATACCTCTTTGACTGTTCGTTG
>URNE01000251.1 GCA_900549045.1 uncultured bacterium
TCGTGACTGGAGTTCAGACGTGTGCTCTTCCGATCTAGAGCTTTTTCAGGTTTTCGTAGAAATTCAGCATTTCCTTTGCTCCGAGAAGTCCGGAATCCTTCCGTTCTTCACGGATTTGCACGGCTTCGCGCTGGGCGGCGATGGCGTCGTCCAGCCTGCACGTCGCATAATTTGCGCGGGCGAGCGTTTCCAGTGCCTGCGCCAGAAGCTGCTTTTTGCCGTTCGTCCGGAAATATGCTTCCGCCTGTTTCGCGAGTTCCAGAATCTGCCTTGCCGGAAGTTGCGGCGGTTCGGCAATCTGCAGAAGCGCCTGTGCCAGAAGCAGCGCATTCATCGGGGATTTCGCTGCAAATGCGGCGGTCTCCGCGACTGCGCGGTTCCACTCCTGCGAAGGGGCGTTGCGGAGAAGATTCAGAAGTGTAAGACGGATCCGGAGTTTGCTTTCCGGATGTTTCTGAATATGCTCCGCGAGAAATTTTGCGGCTCCGGCGGTTTGGCGCTTGAGCTGGAACGCATAGAGCCGCGCCTGAAGCGCGATGGCGTCGCCGGGGGAGACGGCGAGAATCTTGTCGGCGGTCTGCGCAACCACATCGGGGAGTCCGGCGCGGAGCGCGGTCTGAAGTTCGGAGCGGAGCTCTGCCACTTTGCGCTGACCGGCAAGCGAGAATCTGTTGGCGAGCAGAGCGTCCATGACGGATTCGATTTCAACGGGATGTCCGCTCCAGACAATCGCCCCGTTCCGGGAAATGAAGGTGTAGGGGAGGGAGGCAATTCCGACGGCAAAATTGCGGTAGGTCCGCCCGTCTTTGTCCACGCCGAGGTTGAGCTCCGGACGGTTGGCGCCGAGCGCGCGGGTGAGTTCTTCTTTGGAGTTTTTCGCGACGGTTTGAAGCAGAACTGCGGAGTGTTCCGTTTTGCCGCCGTACATTTCTTCTAGCGACGCCATCAGGGCGAGAGTCTGTGGAAAGTCGGGGGAGAGGGCGTCCGCGAAGGTGAGAATCTGAAAGTTTTTGAAATTTTCAGGCGGAACCGCCGGACGCTCCGGGGACTGGCCTTTGAGGATCCAGTCCGCCGAAACGGACGGCATTTTCGCACCGGGCGCAAGAGAGATTTGCGCCTGAACCGCTGTGAATGCCGCAAACAGTAGAATCAGAAGCAAAGCTCTCATGAAGCACCTCGTTTATCGCCGTTCAAACGCGTATGCGGTGTTGAACAGCAGTTGTTCGGCGAGCGCGGGAGCCATCAGCTGCATGCCGATGGGAAGTCCCGTCGCATCGTCTTTTCCGGCGGGAATGCTGATTCCGCAGTTGCCGGACAGGTTCAGCGACGTTGTGAACACGTCGCTCAGATACATCTGAAGCGGGTCGGATTTTTCGCCGAATTTGAATGCGGGCGCCGGTGTGACGGGCGTCAGCAGAATGTCGCATTTTTTGTACGCTTCCTCGAAGTCGCGGCGGATCAGGGTTCTGACCTTCTGGGCTCTGAGGTAATAGGCGTCGTAATAGCCGCTGGAGAGCACGTAAGTTCCCAGCATGATACGGCGTTTGACCTCGTTTCCGAACGCTTCGCCGCGGGTCTTCATGTAGTTCTCGAGGACGTCGCGGGCGTCGGGGGCGCGGAAGCCGTAGCGGACTCCGTCGAAACGGGCTAGGTTCGCGCTGGCTTCGGCGGTTGCCACGATGTAGTAGCACGCCATGGAATATTTCGTGTGCGGGAGTCCGACGTCAACCAGTTCGGCGCCGGCCTTGCGGAAGGCGTCGATGGTTTCCTGAGCGGTTTTCTTGACGGAATCCGTCATGCCTTCGAGCTCGTAATACTCCTTCGGAAGTCCGATTTTGAGTCCCTTGAGGGAGGCGTTCTTCAATCCTTCCGCAAAGCCGCCGCAGGGGGCTTCGAGGCAGGTGGAGTCCTTCGGGTCGTGACCGCCGATCGTATCAAGCATGATGGCGGAATCTTCCACTGTCTTGGTGATGGGGCCGATCTGATCGAGGGACGAAGCAAATGCGACGAGACCGAAGCGGGAGACGCGTCCATAGGTCGGCTTGAGTCCGACGACTCCGCAGAAGGCGGAGGGCTGCCGGATGGAACCGCCGGTGTCGGATGCAAGCGCGGCGGGGACTTCGTCGGCAGCGACCGCCGCGGCGGAACCGCCGCTTGAGCCGCCCGGAACACAGTCGGTATTGCGCGGGTTGCGGGTTTTCTGAAACGCGGAGTTTTCGCAGGAGGAGCCCATGGCGAATTCGTCCATGTTGGTTCTTCCGAACGGAATGAATCCCGCGTTCCGGAGTTTTGCAATGACGGTCGCATCGTAGACCGCCTTGAAGTTTTCGAGAATTTTCGAGGCGCAGGAACAGCGTTCGTCCTTGACGGAGATGCAGTCCTTGATGCCCACGGGAATGCCGTCGAACTTGCCGAGCGCGGCGCCGTTTGCGCGGCGCTTGTCGGATTCGGCGGCGGCCTTGCGGACATGTTCCTCGTCGAGTGCGAGGAATGCCTGAATGACCGGATCCGCGGATTTCACCTGCTGAATGAAAGCTTCGCAGAGTTCGGCGGAGCTGATCTTTCCCGAATTCAGAAGTTCGGCACACTGTGCCACAGAGAGTTTAACGAGTTCGCTCATGCCATACCTTCTCCCGGCAGAACCTGCGGCATTTTGATGAGTTCGCCGTCTATGACCGCGGGCGCGTTGGAGAGCATGGTCTCACGCGTGTAGTCGATTTCGGCGACATCGTCGCGCAGAACGTTGATTCTCGGAGCCGCATGGGCGGTCGGTTCGATTCCGTCCACGTTCAGCTCGGAGAGCTGGTCGACGTAGCCGACGATCGCCTCCATTTCGCCCTGAAGCCTGTTCAGGGCGTCGGGCGAGAGGTCGAGCCGTGCGAGCATGGCGACCTTCGCCGCGTCAAAGGAATTGTTTCCGCCGCCCGTGCTCATTATTTTCCAGCCTGTTCGAGTTTCAGTGTTTCGGTGGTGGCGTCGCAGACTTCCGCCGGTCCGTAGTACTGGATCGGTCCCGGGAAGATGAACGAGGTCTTGATCGCCCAGGTGTCGCGGTTCCTGGCGAATTCCTGGAACGGCTTTCCGTCGAGTTCGACAAGAGCCTTCTTGATGACCGGCTTGTCGGCGCCGTGGCGGCGTTCGACGTTCATCATGGCTGTCAGCGGAACGGCGCCGGCCTTCCACTGTTCTGCGGGAGCGACGAGGTTGCTGATGTAGGACATGTAGGCGGTCTTGCCTGCACCGATGATCGCGGCGGCGTTGTAGCCGAGGCTGTAGCAGTAGTCCGCATCGAAGTTGGACGGGACGGAGCAGCGGCCTTCATAGCCGAAGAAGTGGGTTTGCGCGGAGAATTTGATCTTTTCCGGCATCTTTTTGAGTTTGCCCTTGACGAGTTCGACGATCAGTTTTTCGGTTTCGATCAGGGAAACCTGGACGTTTCCGTGCGGGTCGCGGTCGTTGGTCAGCTGAATCTGAATGGTCTGCGGGAGGGACGCGAAGACGGATGCGAGTTCGGCCGGGAGACGGTCGATGACGAATTTCATCTTCTCGTCCTTGTTCTCGATCGCGGCGAACGCTTCGCCCTCTTTGGCGAGGAGTTCGTTGAGTTCGCTGATGAGCTTGTTCATTTCAGGAATGAATTCGATCAGACCTTCCGGAATGAGGACGACGCCGAAATTCTCTTTGTTTTTGGCGCGGGCGGCCACGGTGTTTGCAATGCAGGTGACGATCTCGTCGAGAGTCTGCTTTTTGGCGGCGACTTCCTCGGAGATGATCGTGATGTTCGGATGAGTCTTGAGTGCGCATTCCAGAGTGATGTGGGAAGCGGAACGGCCCATGAGCTTGATGAAGTGCCAGTACTTCTTCGCGGAGTTGGCGTCGCGCTCAATGTTGCCGATGAGTTCACTGTAGACTTTGGACGCGGTGTCGAAGCCGAAGGAGGTTTCGATGAATTTGTTCTTCAGGTCGCCGTCGATGGTTTTCGGGCAGCCGATGACCTGGATGGGAACATTGTTCTTCCTGTAGTATTCAGCGAGGAGGCAGGCGTTGGTGTTGGAGTCGTCGCCGCCGATGATGACGAGAGCGGAGATTCCGAGCTTTTTGCAGTTTTCCGCGCCCTTGTTGAACTGGTCGACGAGTTCAAGCTTGGTTCTTCCGGAACCGATCATGTCGAATCCGCCGGTGTTGCGGTATGCGTTCATGAAAGCGTCGTCGATTTCAACGTAGTCGTTGTCGACGAGTCCGCCGGGACCGCCCTTGAAGCCGTAGAGCTTGCTGTCGGGGTTGAGGCTCTTGATGCCGTCGTAGAGACCGGCGATGACGTTGTGTCCGCCGGGGGCCTGTCCGCCGGAGAGAATGACGCCGACGTTGATCGGTTTCATATCAGCTTTTGCGTCCGCTTTTTCGAAGGAAAGAACGGGCATGTTACAGGTG
>URNE01000252.1 GCA_900549045.1 uncultured bacterium
CTTTAAGCACACTAGTTGTCCCCATTCCTCCAATATTTACTGCATCAGCAAACATAATCAACGATGAAGATTGTTTGATTTGGGAAGTTTTTGCAGACAAACCATAATCTGATGTTGCAGTTGTACTTTTATCGGTATTTTTCAGATACCCGATGCCACCGACCCCGTTTGCATTATATCCGTACCCTCCTCCATCAGAAGATTTCTCATAAGTTACAATAGAAACTACCGATGGGCATGTTAAGACTTTTTTACTATTCCCAGTATAGGTCGAAAGATACCCTCTTTCATTAAACAGAGTATCTGTTTTGGCTGTTTTTTCTCCCCACCAAGCAGGATGTGGATATGGTGCTCTTTTATCGCGACCAGAATATGCTGCATAGGGCGCGTAAAAATCATCATTATCTGCAGTATATGTTACGTTTGCTGTTCCTATTTGCTTTAAGTTCGCCTCGCAAGAAATAGCCTGAGCTTTATCTCTCGCGCTGTTCAGCGCGGGCAGGAGCATGCCGGCGAGGATTGCGATGATCGCAATTACCACGAGGAGCTCTATGAGGGTGAATTCCCGGATGCGGGATACGCCTTGCGGGCGACGGACGGGGAGTGTCTTCTTCGACATTTTGCTTCTTCCTTCTTGTGTCATGCGCACAATTCAGTGGTTCATGGTTCAAAACCGCCCGAGGATCTGACTTGCCGTTTTCACGGTTCACAGTTGCGCGACAGTTCCCGATTCTCACAGGATTCACTCACCGGCGATTTTACTGAAAATATAATATACCACCGAATTGCAAAAAATCAAGGCGGAGATCCGACAATTCCGAGCCGCCGCGCTTTGCCGGAAATCTCAATCCTGCGGCGGGGGCGGCGGGAGCTCGATGGGCTTGCGCTCGACACGGTCCAGAACACGCGGTTCCGTCTTCTTTTCCGGAACCTTCGGGACGGTTTTCGGCTCCGGTTCCGCGACAAAAGCTTCGCGGCTCTCCGGATCAGACGGAGCCTTGCGCTCAATGCCTTCTACAGAATCCAGAATCGCTCCGAGATAGTATTTGAACATCACACGCGAATTGGAATTGTCCACGCGCGACCCCGTTCCGGAATCGGAATCCGCAATCTTGCGCAGCCCGCTCCGGAAACCGAACAGATCCGCACGGACTGCAAAAAACAGAATCGCAAGCAGAATCAGCAGCACCGCGCACACGGCAAGAACACCCTTGATCAGCCGCACCAGAAAACCGACGAAGTCGAATCCCTTTCCCGGAGCGTACGGAGCGGATGCGGAGGAGTCTTCCGGCGGATTCTGTCTGCGGAGCTCCTTCACCGGCGCGCCGCAGTGCGGACAGCTCGACGCAGAGGCGGAAACCTTTTTTCCGCAGTCCGGACATCTGACCAGCATGGCGGACCTCCTCAGTTCACCGCGGGCGGCAAAGTCCGCATCAGGGCCGGAATCTGCACCGGAGTCAGCGTTTCCAGACGCGCCGCGTCAAAATTCGAGACCGGTGCGCTGCGCCGAGTCTGCGCGGCCGCCGACGCATCCGGATCCGTCTTCTGGGGCGAGGGCGCATGCAGGGAGAGGGTGATCAGGATGATCCCGGCAATCAGCAGAACAAGAAGAGTCGCCGCGCCCGCAACCGCCAGGTAGAAAATTTTGTTCACGCGCTGCTCTTCCGCGACGTTGCGCTGAACATTCTGCTCCAGATTGTGGATGAACTGATCGGGAACCGGGTCGTGCACGGCAAAGGTTTCGCGGACC
This sequence comes from uncultured bacterium, assembly GCA_900549045.1. Taxonomy (GTDB): domain Bacteria; phylum Verrucomicrobiota; class Lentisphaeria; order Victivallales; family UBA1829; genus UBA1829. The sequence goes on from URNE01000252.1 coordinate 1,751, forward strand.
TTGCGGAGCGCGACTTCTCGTCCGGCGTCGTTGAGGTTGTATGCGCCGCAGAGCGACCGGACGTACGCGGTCGGGAAGATTCCCGTCGGAAGCTCTTTGGCGTCGTCGTTTTCAAGCGCGGTGATATAATTCTTCTTGATGTGCGTAAGCTGTTCCGCCTGTGCAATGCTCAGTCCGGCCTGTTTGCGGGCGTCGCTCATGATCGCGCCGATAGTGGCGTTTTCCGCATCGATGGAAAGAGTGCGTTTGTTGCGTTCCACGGAGGGGGGAATGACCGCTTCGCGAGTGCGGATCTGTCCGTAGCGTGGCTGCTGTTTGTCCGCCGGACGCTCGGAGTAGCTCTGCGGAGGAACGGCGGACGCGGTCATCGCGGGCGCAGGAGCCGTCGCGGGCGCGGCGGAGTGCAGGACGCCTTCCAGGGGGGGCTGACCGGTTACGATTACCGGTTCCGCCGCCGCGGAGACATTCCGTGCGATATAGGAGGGTTCGCCGACTTCACCCGGCGTGGCCTTCGCCTCCGGAGAGTTTGCTGCGAACTGCGACGGTGCATAAGCGGAGGGGCCGGCGGCTGTCAGATTTTCCTGAACGAGCGCCTCGTTTGCCGCCGCATGAGTGAAAAGATCGTTCCCCTGCGGCTGTGCGGGATGTGTCTGTTCGTCATTCATGATTGGGATCCGTTCCTTTAAATTCTATTTGTTTCAATGAGTTGGTCGAGGATAAGAATCTCGCGTTTCTGTCCGCCCGGAAGCGGCGCGCTGACAACGCCGCGCTCTTCAAGCTGATCGATCAAGGTCGCGGCGCTGTTGTAACCGATCGACAGGCGCCGCTGAAGATACGACGTGCTTGCCTTTTTTTCGTTCACGATGATTTCAAGCGCTCTCTGCATGAGTTCGCCGTCGCCGGGCTTCAGATACTTCGCCGCCATCGCCTTGAACGCCTCGCTCGGCGGGCCCGATGAAACGGGCGCGGCGGTGACCGAATCGTCCTCATCGTCGAACTGCGGACGGTATTTCTTTTTTTTGGCCTTTCCCTCGTCCTCCTCGCCTTCGACGATTTCCGGTTCGGCGACGACTTCTCCGTTGAAGTTCTGCGGGACCTGAGCGGAGACGAAATCCACGACGCGCTGGATTTCCGGATCGGAAACGAGCGTTCCCTGAACACGTTCCATGCCCTCGCCGCCCGGGGCGAGGAAGAGCATGTCGCCGTTGCCCAGCAGACGCTCGGCGCCGACCGTGTCCAGAATCACGCGGCTGTCGATGCCCGACGTCACGCGGAACGCGATCTTCGTCGGCAGGTTCGCTTTGATTACGCCGGTGATAATGTCTTTTCGCGGCGTCTGCGTCGCGATGATCAGGTGGATTCCGGCGGCGCGTCCCTTCTGCGCAATGCGGCAGATGGAGGTTTCGACTTCGCTTTTCGCTTCGGACATCATGATGTCGGCAAGTTCGTCGATGATGATCACCAGCAGCGGCAGCTTGTCGGGAATGAGATTGCCGTGCTCGTCGAGATCCGGTTCCGGCTTGCGCGGGCGGTTGTTGAAGGCCTCCAGGTTCTTGGCTTTGACCGAGGCGAGGATCTGATAGCGGCGTTCCATCTCGTTCACGCCCCAGCGGAGCGCAAGCGGAACCTGTTTCGCATTGTTCACGACAGGCGTGATCAGGTGCGGGATCGGACGGTACATCGCCAGTTCCACGAATTTCGGGTCGACCAGAATCAGGCGCAGATCATAGGGCGAGAATTTCGAGAGCAGGCTCATGATCAGCGTGTTCATGCAGACGCTTTTTCCGGAACCTGTCGAACCGGCGATCAGCAGATGCGGCGCCTTCGCAAGGTTCGCAATCACCGCTTTTCCCGCGACGTCGCGTCCGAGAATGATGGGGATGTTGCTGGCTCCGGCCTTCGCCTTGCGCCACTCGTCGCCTTCCATCAGAGAACGGATGTAAACAACCGTCGAGACTTTGTTCGGGACTTCGATGCCGACCGCATTGCGTCCGGGAATCGGAGCGAGCACGCGGACGCTTTCCGCCTGCATTTCCATTGCGAGGTTGTTTGTGATGCTGGAAACTTTCTCCACTTTCACCCCGGGGTCGAGCTGGACTTCGAAACGCGTGATGCGCGGTCCTATGACGATGTCGCTGACGCGTCCGGCGATGCCGAAGCTGTCGAGCGTGGCCTGAAGGCGTTCCTGGGTTCGGTTCAGATGCTCGCGATCCTCCGAACGGTTGTCCTTGACCATGTCGAAGAGGGTAATCGGCGGAAGCGCATAGTCCGGCGTCGGAGCGAGCCCGGCGGTTTCGCGGGCGAGATGAGCGGTCGCGGCGCTGGCTCCGGCGGTACCGTTCATCGCATTGGTAATGCGCGGGGGCGGCAGCGGATTTCCCGGATGATATCCGGGCTTCTCCGGCGGTTCTCCTTCAAAATTGGAGAACGTGCCCGGCGGCGACTTCTTTTCATCCGTTGCAGGCTCGACATCGAACGGCGGAACGCCGTCATCTTCTTCGGACGGTACGGAAACGGCCGGCGGCGGAACCTGGACGTGACCGTTTTCCTGAACGGACTGCGGGGGCTGCGCATATGACTGCTGATATTGCGGCGGAGGCGGAGCGTACTGCGGAGGATACGGCTGCGCATATGGCTGCTGATATTGCGGCGGAGGCGGAGCGTACTG
>URNE01000253.1 GCA_900549045.1 uncultured bacterium
CTGTTCGGTGTCGGCCCCAGTGCGGCCAAGCGGCTGAACGGTTGCGGGGTCTACACCATCGGCGATTTCGCCAAAGTCAAGCTCGAGACGGCGAAAGTCCTTCAGGCGGAAAAGGTTCCGGATGCGGAAAAACTGCTGAAACTCCAGATCGAACTCGGCGCGGAAAAACGTCAGATCGTTTCCGGAATCGCAAAATATTACGCCCCCGAAGAACTGGTCGGAAAAATCATCGTCGTCGTTGCAAACCTCAAGCCCGTCAGGATCCGCGGCGTGGAATCATGCGGGATGCTTCTCGCTGCGAAAACCGGTGACGACCTCCGTCTCGTGACGGTCGACGCTCCGGACTTCCCCTCCGGCGTTTCCGTGGGCTGATTAAAAAAAGGAGAGTTTTACATGTTCAACTGTTTGGCAATCGACATCGGCGCCGGAAGCGGCAGGATCATGAGATGCACCGTTTCGGACGCGGGAAAGGTCGAACTGACTGAAATTTCCCGTTTCCCGAACAACAGCCGCGAAGTGGACGGCGCACTGCGCTGGGACGTCGGCGCGCTCGTAGCGGACATCAAGGCCGGACTAGCCAAGGGCGCCGCGGAAATGAAGCCGGACGCCGTCGCGGTCGATACCTGGGGCGTTGATTACCTGTTCCTCGACAAGGACGGAAACCGTCTCGCCGATCCCGTCTGCTACCGCGATCCCCGCACGGTCGGGCTCGACAAGGAGTTTGTGGAGAAGTTCGGCAAGGAGCGTCTCCAGCGTCTGACGGGTATTCAGATCATGAACATCAACACGCTTTTCCAGCTTTACGCGGAGTGCAAGGCGAATCCGGATTACGCGGCGAAAGCGGAGCATTTCGTTTTCGTTCCCGACTACATCGCATACTGTCTCTCCGGCGTGATTGCGAATGAATTCACCATTGCCAGCACTTCGCAGCTGCTGGACTGCGCGAAAGCGGACTGGTCGGATGAACTTCTCGAGGCGGTCCGTCTCCCGCGCCGCTGTGTCAAGCCGCTCACCCAGCCCGGAACGAAGATCGGAACCTGCGACTTCTCCGGCGTGAAGGGCCTCGAAGGCGTTCCGTGTGTGATGGTCGGCTCGCACGACACCGCGTCCGGCGTTGCCGCGGCTCCCGCCACGGGCGATGAAAACTGGGCGTACGTAGCTTCCGGAACCTGGTGCCTGACCGGCATCGAGTCGCCGAAAGCTCTTGCGACTCCGCTTGCCGCCGAGCTCAATTTCACGAACGAGGGCGGTGTCGCGCACACCTACCGCGTGCTCAAGAACCTCACCGGATTCTGGATTCTGCGCGGTCTCAAAGACGACGTCGCGAAGGATGTCTCCTATGACGACGTTATGAAGCTGGCGGAGACGGAAGCGCGCAAGTTCCGCTGTTTCTACAATCCGAATCATTCGCTGTTCTTCAATCCGGAATCCATGAAGGCGTCTGTGGATGAGTTCATGAAAATGTCCGGCCAGCCGCTTCCCGAAACTCCGGCGGAGTATATCGAAACTTTCCTGGAAAGTCTCGCTCTGCTCTTCCGCAAGACGATTGAAGAAGCGGATTCCGTATCCGGCAAGAAGACGAAGGTGATTCACCTGATGGGCGGCGGAGCTCAGAACTCCACGCTTTGCCAGTACACTGCCGACGCCACCGGCTGCACCGTCATGGCGGGGCCGGTCGAGGCGACGGCGATTGGCAATGCGATGCTTCAGGCGATTGCGGTCGGCAAGATCGATTCCGTCCAGTTCGCCCGCAAACTGATCCGCACGTCGTTTGCGCCGGAAGTCTACACGCCGAAGAACAAGGCGGCGTGGGATGAGGCGGCCGTCCGTTTTGCGGAAATCATGAAAAAGTAAGGCGCGGGCATGGATCATTTTCCGGAGGAGGAACTGCTGAACCGTGCGGCGCGGGGCGATATTTCCGCTCTGGCCGCACTGGATGCGCAGGGATTCCTCCTGAAACCCGGCGAAGCGGCGGAGGCTTTTGTCGGACGGATTCGCGCCATGCACGCCCGTTTCCGTGCGCTTGATGAGCGTATGACGGCGGACGGATCGTGCGAGGTTTTCCCCGGAATCGTCATTCAGGAAAGCGCGCGCATTCCGGATGAAATCATGGACGAGGCGGCGCAGGAGACGGATTCGCGCTACGGTTTTGCGATCCGCTGGGCGCCCGGGTACTTCCCCGCCGGCGGACTCGGTTTCCTCTGGGGCGGCTGTGCTCTTTCCGACGATGAACCGGACTGCGTTCCCGTTTTTCTGATCCGCGGCAGTTTCCGCGAATCGGAACGTTTCTTCATTTATTCGCGCGACGAACTGCTCTCGCACGAGCTCTGTCACGCCGCGCGCGCGCCGCTTTCGGACCGTATTTTCGAGGAGCATTTCGCCTATGCCGGGGCGCACAGCGCGCTCCGCCGCTACATGGGCAACTGCTTTCAGTCCGATTTCGATGCTCTTCTTTTCCTGCTTCCGATTCTGCTTCTGCTTGGCATTCAGATTGCGGTTTACGCATTCGGCTGGCATCAGATTCCCGCATATCCGTTCTGGATTCTCGCTCTCGCCTGGCCCGCTTACCTGCTGATCCGCAATGCCCTGCAGCGGAAAACCTACTTCCGCGCGGAGCGGATTCTGCGCGAATGCGGCTTTGCGCGTCCCGCGGCGGTCCTCTTCCGCTGCACCTCCGCCGAGATCGCGCGCTTCGCCCGCCTTGCCGCGTCTGATTTGAAGCGGACTCTTGACGAACTGGCGCAGACCGATCTGCGCATGAAAATCACCCTGTACCGATTCCAAAACGAAGGAGAACTGAACCATGCCGACGATCAACGAAGTGAGTGCTTATCTGGACGAGATTCTGAATCTGAAAGCCTTCGGGAGTGACTGTTCCAACAACGGGCTCCAGTTCGAGGGCTCGCAAAATGTGACCAAAGCCGTGTTCGGCGTGGATGCCTGTGCCGCGCTCTTCATGGACGCCGCCGATGCTGATGCCGATTTCGTCTTCGTACACCACGGCCTTTCCTGGGGCGGAAGTCTCAAGCGCATTACGGGGGTGGACGCCGACCGCATCGCGCTTCTCGCCGCAAACAATATTTCTCTTTACGCGGCGCATCTGCCGCTTGACGCCAATCCGGAATTCGGGCACAACGCCTTGATTTCCAAACTCCTGGAGCTCGAAAATATCCAGCCGTTCGGATCGTACGGCGGATATAAAATCGGTTTTTCCGGAACGCTCAGACGGATGCGCAAAGTCGCGGATGTCGCCGAATGGCTGAATGAAAATCTTCCATCCGAATGCAACGGTTCGATTATCGGAGCGGAAAACACGAAAATCAAGAAAATCGGCGTCATTTCCGGCGGCGGCGCCTTTCCCGCACTCTTCAGCGAAATGCGCGCGGAGGGCGTGAACTGTCTGGTCACGGGCGAATTCACGCACGAATCCTATCACTATGCGCTGGAAACCGGTATCCCGGTCATCACCCTCGGACACTACCGGAGCGAAATTCCCGGCGTCCTTGCCGTGAAGGACCTCGTGGAGGAGAAGTTCGGCATTCCGTGCGCGTTCGTGGATATCCCGAGCGGGTTCTGAACATGTCGCTCTGGTCGGATGCGGAATACCGCTTCTTTCCGTTCTACTTTCCGCGCGCGCCGCTTCATCTGCACGTCATGCTGACCGCGTGCGGGTTCGAGGACCGCCGTGAGCACACGTATGACTGGAACGGGCTGCAGCGCGGCGAGCGTCCCTTCTGCATCTTCCAGTGCACGCTCGAAGGGGAGGGGCGGCTGACCGTGGATGGCAGGGCATACCGGATGAAGCCGGGAGACGCCATGCTGCTCTCCGTTCCGGAGAACCACCGCTACATGCTCCCTTCCGATTCCCCCCGCTGGAAGCATGTCTATCTGAACTTTTCCGGTTCGGAAGCCGTGCGCATCTGGACGGAGCTGAAACGCAAATACGGTCCGGTCGTTCATCTTCCGCTGGACCGTTCGAAAACTCTGGAGACCGCGTTTTCGATTTGGACTGCGGCGAAAAACAAGCGTATCCGCTCCGCGCTCCGCGCCTCCGCTCTCGCATACGATTTCCTGATGACCCTCTCGGAAGAGCTTGCGGAACTGGAACTCGCGCAGTCGGAGGCTTCGTTTGCTCTGGATGCGGTCAAATACTGCATGGATCATTACGCGGAAGATATCACGGTTGCGGAAATCGCGGATGCGGCGGGGTACAGCCGCTGTCATTTTTCGCGCATGTTCACCCGGATTCACGGAACTTCGCCCGGCGCGTTCCTGCGGGAACTGCGGCTTGGTCATGCCGCACGGATTCTGCGCATGGAAAACTGCAGCGTCAAAGAGACCGCCGCCCGCTGCGGTTTCGCGGATGAAAGCTATTTCTGCCGGGCTTTCCGGCTCCGTTA
>URNE01000254.1 GCA_900549045.1 uncultured bacterium
GCGCCGCCGACGCCCTCCGTCGAGGACTTGAGCTGCTGGAGCGCGGCCTCCTGCTCGTCGAACTTCTGCGTGGCGACGGTGATCGCGGCGGATGGGTCGCGGCCACCCCGGACGGGGCCAGGCTCAGGCTCTCCGGCGAGGAGGACGTCATCACGGAATTCCTCCGCGCCCTCCCCGTCAAACTTCCGCGCGCGTTTCACCTGACCGCAATCAGTCTGGTTCAGCGGGATGTTGCGCCGCCCGATCCGCCCGAAGGCCCCGCTCCGTTCAAACTGCTCGGTCCCCCCGTCTCCGGCGACGGCATGGAGGCGGACAAGGCGCCGTGTCCCGACTGCGTACGCAAGATGCTCGATCCCGAATCGCGCTTCTATCACTATCCGTTCGTCTCGTGCCGCAACTGCGGTCCGCGCTATTCCATTGCCACGATGGCTCCGTTCAACCGCCGCAACTCCGCGTTCATGGCGTTTCCCCCCTGCAAAGAGTGCGCGGAGGAGGAGAAGGCGGAGCACTCCGGAAACCCGAACCAGACCTGCCCCGTCTGCGGTCCCAGCGCTCTGCTCATGACCCGCACCGGGGAAATTGCCGACTCCTATTCTCCGCTCGAAACGGCCTGCGACAAAATTCAGAAAGGCGGAATTATCTCCGTCAAAACTTACGACGGCTTCATCACTCTCTGCGATGCGCTCAACCGCGACGCCGTGGCGGAACTGCGGCGACGTAAAAACGTGCTCGACAAACCCGTCTCCATCATGGTGCGCAACCTTGAAGTCGCCCGCCGTTACTGCATCTGCTCCGAACTGGAGGAACAGATGCTGACTTCGCCCGCCGCTCCGGTCGTAATCCTGCGGAGACGCGAAGACGCTCCGCTCGATCCGGATTTGTTCTGTCCCGATTTTCCCGAAACGCTCGGACTCGCCATGGCGCCGACCGCGATGCTGCGTCTGCTCTTCGAAAGCCGTCCCACGCCCGAATCGCTGCAGGGGCAGTTCGACGCATTCGCATTCGTCGGCGGTCCGAAACCGGTCGATCCCGATGATGCGGGCGGCGACTCCGACTTTTTCGCGAACGCGCAGTATTCCGATTATATTCTCACGCACGATCTGAAAATCTGGCAGAACGGCGGCTCCTCGGTTCAACTCGAAGAAGACGGCAAAGTTCTGGTCCGCCGCCGCTCGCGCGGAATCTGTCCGACTCCGCTGAAGCTGAACCGTTCACTGCGGCGGGTTGTGCTCGCGCTCGGCTCGGACCGCGCCTCCGCCGTCGCGCTGGGCTACCGCAACAACATCGCGGTTTCCCAGCAGATGGGTTCAATTCTGACCGACCGCGACGCCCGCGCGCTCTCGCTTGTCGGCGAACGCCTCCTGATGCTCTACGCCCAGATTCCAGATATTCTGGTCTGCGACATGGACGTCAACACGCTTTCCTCCGCGGAAGCCCTCCGCTTTGCGGAACGCTGTTCGCTTCCGCTCGCCACAGCGCAGCGCCATCACGCAAACGCGCTCGCATGCATGGCGGAACACGCTCTGCCGGAGTCGCTTGCGCTGATTCTCGACGGCGGCGCGTATGGCCCCGACGGCGCAATCTGGGGTGCGGAGATGATGGACATCTCCCCCTCCGCCTTCCGCCGTCTCGCAACATTCTCTCCGTTGCGACTCCCCGAACCTCCGGAAGACAGCAGAGCCCTTCCCGCCCCCGGGGACATTCTGCTCTGTGCGCTGGAACAGAAAAAACTGCCGCCCTCCGAAACTCTCCTGCGGAAGCTTGCCCTGACCCCGGAATCGTACTCCGCCTCGCTTGCGGAGCGCGAAAAACGGGGGCGTATCCGCACGCACGCCGCCCTCCCGCTTTTCGAGGCTGTCGCCGCCGCAATCCGGGAAAAGCCTTCCCCCCGCACCTACGACTCACAGGTTCTCGTCCGCATGGACGCGGCAATCTGGCGCGGCGCGGATGCGGCGAAAGCGGAAACTCTTCTCCCCCGCTTCGGTTACGAACTGCATGAAGACGACGGGCTGACGGTTGTAAACTGGACCGATACCGTCCGTTCGCTTCAGGATCCCTCCTGGATGACGGACTTCAGCACAGGCGATCTTCTGTATGCGTTCTTTCTGTCTGTCGCCCGCGCCCTGGGCGACATGGCGGAGCTCGGACGGGAACGCAGCGGACGGAACACGGTCGTTCTTTCCGGGTCCGTCTTTCTGAACCGGGCGCTCACCCGCCTGACCCGGACCGAGCTGCAGCATCGCGGTTTCGAGGTCCGCACGCATGAAAAAACCTCGCCCGATCAGTCTTCCGTCTGCATCGGCCAGGCAGTTTTCGGCGGCATGAGCTGAGCCAAAAAAAACGGGATTAATTGCAGATTTCCGCTTGCTTTTCTGAATTCTGATGCTATATTTATGTTTTATGTATCCGGAAAAGGGACGGCGTGTCGCTGTCCGCGCTCCATGAATCAACCCCGGAGTCTTTTCGGAACACTCATAAAACAGGCGTCTTCACGGCTCTATAAAATTCAAGGAACGGGCCGGAGCAAAGCGTCGTAAAAGAAGAAAGAGAGTATCAGATGCCGATCTCAGTAAAAGATCTGCTCGAAGCCGGATGCCATTTCGGTCATCAGACAAAACGCTGGAACCCCAAAATGAAAGAGTTCGTCTACGGTTCCAAAAACGGTATTTCCATCATCGACCTCACCAAGACCATTCACCAGATCGCAGATGCCTGCAATTTCCTGCAGCGCGTTGTCATGAACGGCGGAAATATTCTCTTCGTCGGCACAAAACGCCAGGCTCAGCAGATCGTCAAGGACGCTGCTGAAGCAACCAATATGAACTACGTCTCCGAACGCTGGATGGGCGGCATCCTCACAAACAACGTCACCATCCGCAAGTCCATCAAGAGAATGCAGGAAATCGACGCCGTCGTCGGCGACGAAGCCGCTTCCGGACTCAAGAAGAAAGAAATCGTCACCCTCACCCGCCAGACTGAAAAGCTCCATCGCGACCTCGACGGCATCGCTTCCATGAAGCGTCTCCCGGACGTCCTCGTCGTCATCGACGTCTGCCACAACTACAACGCCGTCAAGGAAGCCCAGAAGCTCAATATTCCGATCGTCGCAATCGTCGACACCAACGGCGACCCGGAAAACATCGACTACCCCATCGCCGCCAACGACGATGCCGTCAAGTCCATCAAAGTCATCATGGACACCTTCCTCGAGGCCATCAAGGATGCTCTCGAAGTCTACGGAAAGCACGCTGCGGAAGAGCGCGCGAAAGCGGAAGCCGCAAAGGCTGAAAAAGCGAAAGCCGACGCCGCCGCTCCGAAGAAACGCCCGGCCGCCAAAGGCGGCGCAAAGCGTCCCGCAACCCGCCGCGCTCCGAAGAAAGCCGACGCCGAAGGCGCCGCCGACGAAAAGAAAGCTGCAAAGAAAAAAGCCGCTCCCGCAGCCGAAGCTGCCGCTCCCGCGGCTGAAGAAGCAAAATAAGGAGGCTGAAAATGGCCGCTATCACAGCTGCAATGGTTAAAGAGCTCCGCGACAAGACCGACGCGGGCATGATGGATTGCAAAAAGGCTCTCACCGAGACCAACGGCGATATGGAAGCCGCAGTCGAATTCCTGAGAAAATCCGGAATGGCGAAGGCCGAAAAGCGCGCGGACAAAGCCACCAAGGAAGGCAAAATCTACGCCGCAGTCGACGGCAACAAGGCTGTCATGATCGAAGTTCTCTGCGAAACAGACTTCGTTGCCAAGAACGAGAAGTTCTATGACTACGTCAAGGAAGCCGCAGCCCGCGTTCTCGCCGGAACCTCCGGCGAAGGCGACGTCACCGCCAAAGCGCAGGAAATCGAAAACGAAAAGCTCGGCGAGCTCTTCGTCAAGTTCGGTGAAAAGATGGTTCTCCGCCGCGCCCTCCGTTTCGAGGCTCCCGCGGTTGCGACATACATGCACGGCGAAGGCCGCATCGGCATCATGATCGAGGCCGAAGGCTCCGATGACGCCGCGCTCCTCAAGGACGTCTGCATGCACATCGCTGCATTCAGCCCGGAATACATCGTCCCCGAGGACATCCCGGCCGACGTCATCAACAAGGAAAAAGAGATCGCCGCCGCTCAGCTCCAGGGCAAACCGGCGAACATGATCGAAAAGATCCTTGGCGGCAAATTGAACAAGTGGTACTCCGAGGTCTGCCTTATGCGTCAGCCCTGGATCCACGACGACAAGACCTGCCTCGCGAAGCTTGCTCCGAAGCTGGTTGTCAAGAAGTTCGTCCGCTGGACCGTCGGTCAGGATCTCTGATCCGGTTCCCCGAACCGTACTTTCAAGCCCGGATTCGTCCGGGCTTTTTCATTTTTAATTTTGCAATTTGAAAAAACATGAAATATAG
>URNE01000255.1 GCA_900549045.1 uncultured bacterium
TAAAAACAAAAAAGCCAGGAGGATTTTATGGCAACAACATCGTTCACGATTACCACCGGAGCAGGAAGAGAAGTGAAGGAGTGCTGTGGAACCTGTCAGTTCTGGAGTGCGGAGACTCGCAGAATCAGGTACAACGGCAAAGTTCAGCACATGATCGAAGTGGATCAGCATGAAAACAATTATGATGCGGCTTGCGAGCTGCTTCAGGGCCGTTCGAGCTTGCGGACTTACAGCAGAGGCTGCCCGAAATGGAAGAAATGGGTGGATCTGGACTGAAAAAAGAAAATTCCGGAAGCCGCATAAAGCGGTTTCCGGAATTCCTGAAAAAGGTGATTGAATAGAAGTAGAAGTCTTTGTCCCGGAAAAATTTGCGGAAGAGTTGGCTAAATTTCTGTTCTGTGTTATAGTGAAAAAAGTTGCCCGGATTTGTCGGGCGGAAAACACTTTCCGACGATAGATTCCGGAGCCTCGAAGACGAGTCCGGCGATCTGTCCTGCGGCGAAAGCGGAGGACCAGTTTTTCCATTCGGAGCGACCTGTCACGAATCTTGCATGGAACGAGCGATTCGGCAACGGCAGCCGCTACGGGCTCCGGAAAGTGACCCGCTGCAGAGTACCTTCCAAAGCCGCAACTCTCTGGGATGTAAGCAATTCCGATTCCGAATTGAAACTTTCCTATACTGCGACGCGCAACAGTCGGGATTATAATCTTCCTGCTGTTGCGAAGAAGTGGACATCCGGGCGTCATGCGGGTGGATTCGACAACATTCTGTTTGTTGACGGTCACGCCGGCTGTTTCAATATCGCCAAGCTGGTGGATCATGTATCTTTTCTGTATTCCGCGTTCATGCCCGATTCGGAGGACATCGGTTCCCCCCTCCGGCCGCGCTGAGGACAGATTCAATTTTTATGTTTCAGCCGGTATTGGCCGGGAGGGAGGCCGAAGTGCCGGTGGAAGGCGGATGTGAAAAACGGAGTGCTTTGGTAACCGCACTGAAGAGTGATCTCATCGACCAGAAGATCGGTTGCGCGCAGAAGAAAGGCAGCGTGTTCCAGACGCATGGAACGGAGAATTTCGGAAAACGAACTGCCTGAGCGCTGGCGGAACAGACGCGAAAGATAGTTGGGATTCAACTGAAAATAGGCGGCGGTTTCCTCGCGCGTCAAAGGCAGACAGAAGTTCTCCGCCATGTACTGCCTGATCTCCTGAAACGTCCGCTCCGCTTTGCCGGTGCGGCTCCGGTTGTCATTCGCCAGAAAACCGCGCGTCAGACGGAACAGGGCGCGCGCAAGGTCGGCGCCCGCGGTTTCATCGTCGACTTCCGCAAGCAGATGAAGAAGTTTGCGGAGGGCGGGCGTCGGAGCCGCGCTTGTGTGATAAAAATGCGTGCAGACCGGACGCCGCTTTTCCGGATCCGGAGAGGAATAGTCAACGTAGGTGCAGCGCAGAAAGTCGGCGGAGTAGACCAGGCAGAATAGCTCATGCGCCGAATCCCAGAGCGGAAGTTTCCAGGATTCGGGCGGGGTGAAGAGCGCTTCGCCGGGCGTCAGATTCTCCTCGCGCCGTTCCGTTCCGGTTCCATGGAGGATGTGCTTGACGCCCGAAAGAGGAATATCGAACACATGGCGCGGATAAACTTCAAGTCCCTCGTGATCCGGAGGAGCCGGACGCGGGTGTGCGACTGCAAGCCGCTGCGGCGGAATTTCCGTCAGAATATAATCCAGCAGATGCATGGCGTCGGTGCGGGCAAAGCCCCGGATTTTCAGTTTTTCCGCAATTTTTCCCATAAAACCTCCGAAAGGTGACTTTTCAATAAGGAATATAACATTCGAGATATTGCTTTTCAAGTGTTTTTATAGTATAATTACAGCAAAAGAAAACCGAAACACTTAATGCAAGAGGCGAATATGAAAAATCATCTTCCGGGAAGTTTCATCACGGTCGGCAACATTCCGTGCGCGACGACATCGTATCACAAAGAGCCGCTATCTCTTCTCTTCGGCATGTGCGAGGGGGCGATGAACTGGAACAACCGCGTATTCATGTACGGCGACCGGCTGGTGCGCGTCAATCTGAACTGGATCCGCGACTACGTTCTCACCCTCAAAGGTTTCCGGTATACGGAGCGGGACATCACCAGTTTCCCCGATCTTCTGCTTGAAAAACAGCACGAAAAAGGTTTCTTTTATGAAATCATCGCTCCGGTGACGGATATGCATTCGGGGCGTCCGAAAACGCTTCCCGACGGGCGAACCGTTCAGATTTCCAGCCCGGAATGCTGTTATTATGAGCCCGGACTCGATTTCGGACTCTGCCGTCTGGAGCTTGAGGCGGACATTGAATATCTGATGGTCGAGGGCGCATATATGATCTGGCAGGCGACCGGAGACGACGCATGGATTCTCCGCAACCTGCCGCGTCTCGAAAAGGGGCTCCGTTACATCATGACCGATCCCCTGCGCTGGGACGCGGAACACGGACTCGCCAAGCGTCCGCGCACGCTCGACACCTGGGATTTTACCGACAATCCACGCTCATCCCATGAACGCGAAATCTTTCCCGATGACCCGATGGGCGTTTTCCATGGCGACAACACCGGGCTTTATCACTCCAAGCTCCTGATGGCGAAGCTCTACCGTGTTTTCGGTGACGACGCCTCCGCCGCGCGGCATGAAGAGGAGGCCGCCGCTCTGCGCGAACGCATCATGAAACATCTTTGGAACGGACGTTTCTTCCGCCATTTTCTTCCGCTCACTCCGGTGGATTACGGCGTGGACGAGGAGTTTCAGATGAGTCTTTCCAATTCCTACGCGCTGAACCGGAGCATTCTGAATTTCGAGGAGCGGCAGAGCGTCATCAACGCCTATCGGGATATGCGTAAAAAGTATGGCGGCGAGCTTGACGACTTCCGGAATCTGGAGCCGCCGTATCCCGTGTTTCATGGGATGAAGGCGGGCGCATACGTCAACGGCGCGAATGCTCCGTTTGTGGCGGGCGAACTCGCGCTCGGCGCGTTTGAGACCGGAGAGGAAGCATACGGCGCGGATATCCTCAAGCGCATGGGACGCAAGTTCAGCAGCGACGGAAAAGTCTCCTTCCTCTACAACTGGGAGGGCAACGACATCGGCGGCGGGCCGCGCTGCTGGTGCGGTGCGGAAATCATGCACGCGCAGTGCGCCGGGCTGGCGGGGGTGGTTGACAACGGCAAGCTTTTCCGCGACGTCGTGCTTTCGCCCCGATTTGTCGCCGCCGATGAAAAACGCGCGTATGTCCGTCTGGAATACGGCGCATCCGGTGCGGCGGTTGAGTACGAATACCGTTACAAGCCGGAAACACGCACGCTTTCCTTCTCTCTTGTTTCGAAGCATGACCGCGCGAAACTGCGGATGCTCGTTCCGGCGGGAACCGTTCCGGCGGAAGTGAAAATCAACGGCGCCGCGGCGGAATTTCGCGATGAAACTGTCGGGAACAGTCATTACGCGGTGTTGGAAAACGTGCCGTCCGGCATGACCGCGGAGATTCTCTGTCAATGACTCTCGGCGTGGTCTTGCTGATTCTGACCGGGTTCTGCTGGGTCGGCATTGCGGCCGTTGTGGACGATGCGGCGCGGAAACGTCTGGACATGGATTTTATCCAGTTCGGCGCCTCGGCTGTGATTGCGCTTGCGGCGGCCGGCGCGATCCTCTTCCGTCCGTCGCTCACGGGGACATTGGCGGAGAAACTGCTGATCTGCGGATGTGTCTTCGCCGCCGGCGCCTGCAACTTCCTGATGCTGAGTTTGATGCGCCGGGCGATGGCTTTCGGCTGCAGCGGTGCGGTATGGGGAATCACGCAGAGCGCGATGGTCTGTCCGTTCGCGATGGGGATGGTGTTTTTCGGCGTGGCTCCGACCCTGCCGCGTCTGGGGGGAATTCTGCTGATTCTGACCGGAATCCTTCTGTTCAGCCGGATTCGCGGCGGACGCGGCACGGTTTCGAATTCGGGATGCTGGCTTCTGCCGACGTTCACCGCATTTGCGGTTTCCGGGCTCGGACAGAGTCTTGCGAATCTGCCGTCGTACTGGACTGCGACTGCAATGGGGAGCGAGCTGCGGGCGTGCCTGGTTCAGCTGGGAACGATTTCCCTGTTCTGCGCCAGCGTGCCGTTCCGGCGGAAAAAGCCGTCGCCGCGTGGAACTCTGCGTCCGGTTCTGCTGCTGTCGCTCGTTCAGATTCTCTCTCTCTTCTTTTTCTTCTATCGCGGTTTGAATCTGGTCGCGGCGCACGGCGGCGGTTCGATTGGTTATCCGGTTGCGCAGGGGTGCAGCATTGCGGGATTTCTTGTTTGGGGATTTCTGACGCGG
>URNE01000256.1 GCA_900549045.1 uncultured bacterium
GTATGTGTCTGGCTGGCGGCTCCGGTTGCATTGCAGAATCATGCGACGCAGCGGACATTCATGAAAAATCTGCTCCGCGAGTTTCTGCCATCCTTCGTGGTTCAGGAAAAGAATCTGGCGGAATCGGCGGAAATCACTCTGCTGAAAGGTGCGGAGGGGACGGAACTTCTCTGTATCGTCAACCGGCAGGATGAAGTTCCGGTCATTCCGCTCTGCAATGTGGAATTCTCCATTCGCCATTCCGGAAGACCGAAACGGATCGTACGGGTTTCCGACGGTGCGGAAATTCCGGTTGCATGGGAAAACGGCGAACTTCATATTTCAATTCCGGAACTTCATTGCGGTGAATTCTTCCGGCTGGAAGGCGGTGTTGAATGAATCTCTCAGATTTGCCGCCGCAGCCGGAACGCGGTTTCATTGCTTCCATGGAACAGATTGCGGAATTGCGTCTGGTTTCGCTCGAAGAGGGCGCCGGGCGCGGAATGCGGCTTGTTCAGGCGGACAACGGGTCCGGGTTAAGTTTCAGCATATGTCCGGATCGCGGAATGGATGTGGTTGACTGCCGTTTCCGCGGAATTCCGCTCGCGTTCCGTACTCCGTCGGGATATGTCGCGCCCTCTCATTTCGATCCGCACGGGCTCGGCTGGCTCCGTTCCTGGCAGGGGGGACTGCTGACGACTTCCGGTCTTCGCAATTCGGGTGTTCCGAACGGAGAGTTCGGGCTTCATGGACGCGCCTCGTCCCTCCCGGCGGAAGATCTGTCGCTGTCGCGCGGCGTGGATGAAAACGGAAGTTTCCGCATGAGAATTTCCGGAGTCATGCGCGAAGCCGCAATGTTCGGGGAGAATCTGCGGTGGCGGCGGTCCATTGAAACGGCATACCGGGAAAATTCAATCACCGTAAGTGACCGGTTCACGAATCTTGCGCCGCATGAGGAGTTCCTTCAGCTGCTTTATCACTGCAACTTCGGGTGGCCGTTCGCTTCACCCGCTCTGGAATTCGTCATGCCGCCGCATGAGGTGCGTCCGCGCACGGAAAAGGCGGAGCGGAACCTCGCGCGCTGGAACCGTTTGGAGGAACCTCGGCCGGATTATGAGGAAGAGTGTTTCTTCCATGACCTTCCGGCGGATGCGGACGGACAGAAACGCTTTGAATTGCACAACCGCGAACTCGGAATCCGCATCGCTTTCGAGTATGGCTCCGCGGAACTGCCGGAGCTGATCGAATGGAAAAACTGTCTCACCGGCAGTTACGCGCTGGGGATCGAACCGGCAAACGTCTCTCTGGAGGGCCGGAACGCCGACATGAAATCCGGAAAGGCGCGGCGGATGAAGCCGTATGAAACCGTAGAAACACAACTGAAAATCAGTTTTAATAATCTTGAAGGAGACTGCAAATGACAAATTCCGCAAAAATCAGAAAGACCTTTGAGCAGAACGGAGGCATCTTCCGTCTGGCTCCGAACTGGGTTCCGCGCTCGTTCTGCATTCCGGGGCGGCGCATCAAACTGCATCCGGACGATTACTACGCGCTGGGCGGCGCGCGCGGCGGCATCGACGAGCGCTGGCTGGGATGTACCACGCCCGCCGACAACGGCCCTCTGACCGGAAAGAACGAAGGCATCAGCCACCTCGTTACCGAAGACGGCGAACGCATTCCGCTGACCGAAGCCGTGGAAGAACTCGGAGCGGAACTGCTCGGCGAACGCATCTGGAATGAATACCATTGCTGGCCGGTCTACTCCAAGTTTTTCGACAACCTCGGTCCGTTGCCGCATCATATTCACCACATGGAAGAGCACGCGAAACTCGTCGGACAGCGCGGCAAGCCGGAATGTTATTATTTTCCGCCGCAGCTCAACAACCACGGCGGACACTTCCCGTTCACCTTTTTCGGTTTTGAACCGGGGACGACGAAAGAACAGGTCCGGGAATGCCTGGTGAACTTCACGAAAGGCGACAACAGAATCACCAATCTTTCCAAAGCGTACCGTCTGGAACCGGGAACGGGCTGGGATGTTCCGCCGGGCGTGCTCCATGCACCGGGAAGTCTCTGCACCTACGAACCGCAGTTCGCCAGCGACGTCTACGCAATGTGGCAGAGTCTGGTTGACGACCAGCTCATCTCCGAATCTCTGCTGTGGAAGAACTGTCCGGAGGAGAAAGTCGGCGACTTCGATTATCTGATCTCCAACATGAACTGGGAACTGAACGTCGATCCTGAATTCGGGAAACACCGTTTCATGCGTCCTGTGGAGAATATCCGCCGGACGCCCGGAGCGGTTGACCGCTGGGTGTGCTACAAATCTCGGGCGGTTTCCGCAAAAGAGCTGACGGTTCTGCCCGGTCAGACAGCCGTCGTGCGGGATTCCGCCGCCTACGGTTTGATTATGATGCAGGGACATGGTACATTAAACGGGATGCCGCTGGAGACGCCCGCCCTGATCCGGTACGGTGAACTGACTCACGACGAATATTTCGTTTCGGAAGCCGCGGCGAAACGCGGTGTAACGATTGTCAATGAATCCGACTGCGATCCGATTGTGATGCTGAAACATTTCGGTCCGGAAAACCCGGATTGGACCGCCCAGTTCGGAAACAGTTTTTAAGGAGTTTGCAGTCATGTTGAAAAGCGGTGTTTTTGGCATATGTTGTGTTTGCGCGACGCTTGCCGCGCAGACTTATGTTCCACAGAATGTCGGAGAGTTCTATCCGGAGCCTGGTAAGACTGCGCGGCTGACCGTCAAGGCGGGGGGAGGGGGCTGCTCTCCCGGAGAGCCTGTCTTACTCTCTGCTGGATTATAGCGGAAAAAACGTCGGTTCCGGAATGTTTAAGCGGAAGGGTGAGACGCTGGAGACGTCGTTGACTCTGAATCGCGGATTTTATGAACTCGATTTGGGAAAACAGCGGATCGGCCTTTCCGTACTCGAGTCTTCTTCCCGTGTTCCGGACCGGTTCTTCGCTTTGGAAACTTTGCTGAATTATGATTCTCCGGAAAAAATCAGGCAGATGATGGCGGTGCTGAAAAAAGCCGGCATTGCGACGATCCGGGAATATCACCACTGGAATCAGGAAGAGAAAGAGCCCGGAAAGTGGGATGTCCGCAGGGAAAAGCTTTACCCGCTTGCCCGGGAGTTCGGCATTGAGGTCACGTCTTTCCTGGGAGCTCCGCCGCGCTGGACCGGAGCCTTTATAGACACGGATAAGCGAAATGCCGCTTTTCAACCGTATCCGCGCGAACTTTTCAAGGTAGGAGACAGCATCCGTTCCATGATTGAACGGCGCAGGCCCGCCCTCGGTTCGTTTCAGATCGGCAACGAGCCGGATTTGCAATTTTTCCCCGGAGACAGCAGCATACCGCTTCTTGCCGCATCCTCCTGGTTTATGAAAGATTCGGGCATTCCTCTGGTTCTGGCGGCGTTTTCCGGGGTGTCGGAACAGCGCAATTCTGCGGTTATGCGGCCGTATTTTGAGTCCGGATTGCTGGATTATGGAGATGTTTTCGCTTTTCACACTTATCATTCCCCGGAAACAATGATAGAACTCGTACGTTTCTATCGCGGGTGGATGAAGGAGTACCGAAAGGGCGGTATGCCGATATGGATTACGGAGTGCGGCAAGGCGTGGTCGCGCGGAATCGTGCCGAAACGCACTTACGGTCCTCCGTATGGACGCGAGCGAGCTCCTGTCAACGAGGACAAACTCAGCGCTCTCTGGATCGTAATGAAGGGCGTTGAAGCCAAAGCCGCCGGAATCGAACGTTTCTTTCCATTTTGTCTGCGTTTCTTTGCGGAAGGGGTCAATAATTTTGGCATGACGGACTTCCGCGGAACGCCGCATCGTTCCCTCCATGCATATTTCAACTCTGTTTTGATCCTTTCCGGGAAAGAGTACGTCGGAGATTTGAAGAAGAAGCCCGCTCCGGTGAAGGCCGCACGTGTTTTTACGAATGGGGCGGACAGTGTCATTGTTCTCTATACCGGTACCGTTGAACCGCGCTGGATCAGCACGGAGGGGATTCCGTTTACGGAGGCTTTCGCGATTGACGGAACCCCGATCAAGGCGGAGGCGTGCGGAAACCTGAAGGCGGATGGCGGACTCTGTTATCTGCTTGTGCCGTCCGAAAAGCTCGCCGGGCTTGTCAATCCGGATACGGAGCATATGAAATACTGGAAGCTGGCAAAAAGCTACAAGCCTGAAGCAAGAAAAATTTCACCGGTTGTCTTCCTGTTTGAACAGTGGAAATGTGCGAACAGAACCGCGACAAGTTATCTGGACTGTCCGGAAAAACTGGATTTTCAGATGTTCAATT
>URNE01000257.1 GCA_900549045.1 uncultured bacterium
TCATTGCGCGGTTGCTTTTCAGCGTTCGTATGGTATTTTACCAGAAAGAAACAGCAGACACAACCGGATGAGGGTTATCAAGCAGAAAGGATACAGTGTTATGCCCAGATTATTTGGAACCGACGGAATTCGCGGCAAAGCGAACGAATATCCGATCACTCCTGAAATTGCGCTCAAAGTGGGAAAAGCTGTCGCACAAATCCATGCAAACAAAAACGGCATTGCAAAAGCGGTGATCGGCAAGGACACCCGCGTTTCCGGATACATGCTCGAAACCGCGCTGACGAGCGGCATGCTCAGCATGGGCATGGATGTTCTGGAAATCGGACCGCTCCCGACCCCCGCCGTCGCCCACCTCGTCCGCTCCATGGGCGCGGACTGCGGAATCATGATCACCGCTTCCCACAACCCCTCCGACGACAACGGAATCAAGATCTTCAACGCCGACGGCTTCAAGCTTCCCGATGAAGTCGAAGACGAAATCGAAAAAATCATCCGCGGCGAAACGCCCGAAATCACCCCCTCGCGCATCGGCAAAGCCTACCGCATCGACGACGCACGCGGAAGATATATCGAATTCGCGAAAAGCTCCATTCAGAACCGCAGTCTCAAGGGAACCAAAGCCGTTCTCGACTGCGCGAACGGAGCCGCCTACTACATCGCCCCGCTGATCCTCAAGGAACTCGGAGTCGAAGTCATTGCCATCTCCACAACGCCGAACGGAACGAACATCAACGAAAACTGCGGCGCCACACATCCCGAAGAGATGTGCAGCCTCGTCCGTGAACATCACGCCGACGTCGGCATCTCCCTCGACGGCGACGCCGACCGCGTCATCTTCTCCGATGCAAACGGAAACGTGGTCAACGGCGACCGCATCATCGGGCTCTGCGCGCTCGACTACAAGGCGGAGGGACGCCTCACTTCCGACTCCATCGCCGTCACCAGCATGAGCAACATGGGTCTGATCGCCGCAATGAAGAAAGCCGGCATCACCGTTGAAATCACCGCCGTCGGCGACCGCTACGTCATTGAGCGCATGAAGGAGAAAAGCATCAAGCTCGGCGGCGAACAGTCCGGTCACCTGATCTTCCTCGACTATGCGACGACCGGAGACGGCATCATCTCCGCGCTCCATGTTCTCAAGCTCATGAAAGAGAAAAACATGACTCTCGCCGACATGGCGGCGTTCATGGAGGAATACCCCCAGCACCTCGAAAGCATGAAGGTCAAATCCAAACCGCCCGTCGCCGAAATCCCCGGTCTGCCGGAACTCATCGCACAGGCGGAAAAGGAATTCGCCGGAGAAGGACGCGTCGTCATCCGCTACTCCGGAACCGAAAACAAAATCCGCGTCCTTGTCGAATGCCGGAACGCGGAACTTGCAGGAAAATGGATCGCGGTTCTCTGCGACCACATCAAAAAGGAACTCTGCTGATGATGATTCAGATTCTCCGCGACGAAAACCGGGACACTCTTGCCCCGCTCTGCTGCCACCGCGCCCTCGCCGATCTCGAAATGGCGGGAACCACGGTCAACGACGTCGTCACCACGCGCTGGGAAGGCGCAATCGCCGATTTCGCAAGCAACGACATGCTCACGGCAACCATTGCGTTCTGGCCCTCGAAGGACCTGCTCGCAACCCTCGCAGCCCAGCCCGGCGCGTACATCGTCGCCGATGCAGAGGATACGCCTGTCGCATGGCGTTCCGCAGACGGCAAAATGCCGGCGGACGCCGTGCGCATCCCGGCCGACGCCGCGAGTTTCCGCATCCGCTACCCGTGGGATCTGCTGAAGGTGCACGAAGAAGTCCTCTCCGGCATTACGGAAAGCCGCATCGAGGGAACGGTCCGCGAAGGAGCGCACATCGACGGCGTTCTGATTCTCGGGGAAGGCTCGGTCGTTCTCCCGGGAGTCTACATGGAAGGCGTGACGGTGATCGGCAGGAACTGCAAGATCGGTCCGAACTGCTATTTCCGCGGCAACACGTCGCTCGGCGACAACTGCCACGTCGGTCAGGCGGTCGAAATCAAAAATTCGATTCTGATGAACAAAGTCGCCGCCGGACACCTGAGCTACATCGGCGACAGCATCGTCGGTCAGCATACGAACTTCGGCGCGGGAACCATCACCTCGAACTTCCGCCACGACGGCAGGAACCACACAAGCAAAGTCTGCGGCAAGCTTCTGGATACCGGACGGCGCAAGTTCGGTTCCATCATCGGCGAAAACGTTCACACGGGCATTCACACGTCGATCTATCCCGGCCGCAAGATCTGGGCAGATCTCTGCACGCTTCCCGGCGACATCGTCAAACACGATCTCACAGGCAAATAAAACCGGGCAGCGAGACTACGGCTCCCTGCGTCTGCGCGTGTCCGGCGGAAGCGGAACAAGACGGCAGATCAGCAGGGAAGCCGCCGACAGCACGACCAGTGAAAGCGCGAAATAGGCATGGAAACCGGCCATCGGCTCCGACGGGTTGATTTTCATCGTCCAGTGAATCAGCGTTCCGGAAAGCGCCATCCCGGCAAGACCGGCTCCTGCAGAAGCGAAAATCTGAAGCAGAATCGAGGATCGCACCTGTTCTTCCTTCGGGAAGGTTTGCAGAAAATAATGAATATTCGCGTTTTCCGCAAGAAATGATCCGATCCCGTAAACCGCAAACACTGTTGCTACCGCGGCGGGCTGAAAAACGTCTCCCCGGCAAAGCCAGAGAACCGGAGCAAGCAGCATCAAACCGTATCCCGCAAGCATCCCGCGTCCAGGTCCGATCGCATTGTCGATGCGGGCGGAAACAAAGGACGCGCACATTCCCGCAAGAAACTGAACCAGGGTGAAAAGCAGCGCATTCGTATCGCTGATTCCGTATGCGCGCTTTACGACGAGGATTGATATGGGGGCGATCATAATCCGTGCGGTATTCAGGCTGAAAACGGCAAACACCAGTTTCCACAAGGCGGAAGAGCGCAACGCCTGGCAAAGCTCCGCGCGCAAAGGACGTTTTGCCGACTCCCGGAGTTCCGCGGATTCATCGATTCTCCGCAGAAAACGCGAAGCGCCCATTCCGAGACAGGATCCCGCCGCCATGACGCCCGCGAGGCTCCAGACGCTTGATTTCCGGGAAAGGAACAGACTCACGAGAAGCAGAGAGAGCATACATGCGCCGCAAAAAATTCCATTTGAAATCCCCAGCACCCGCCCGCGCTCATTCGGACCGGTGATGCACCCGAGAAGCGGTTGCGACATCACGACGCCTGCCGCCCGGAAACCGTAAAAAAGAAACGTACCGGAAACCAGTGCCGCAAGACCGCAGGAATGGAAACCGCACCATGCGGCGATTCCGCCCGCGGCGGTCAACAGAGCGGCAAGATTCCGGGCCACCCAGAAAAACGCCTGCGAACGCACCGCGCCGACCCGCGCACAAGCGGTCCACCCCAGCGGGAGAAGCAGATACCCGAGATAGAGCATGGCTCCCACAATCGACACGACGAAATCGGGAAACCCGCACTTCACCGCAAAAAGCACAACGACGCCTTCGCCCACACACATATAGGCAAGCCCGTTCAGCACGCAGAACGCATAATACGCCCGTTGCGAGCGTTCGAGACGCTCCACGGGAACAGAACCGTTGAAAATCATTGTTTCTCCTGTATTTTTTTATAACATACCGGAGAAACAAGAGGAAAGCCACCGCGAAAACATCAAAGAACTATCGTATTTTCGTCATCCGGGAGATTGCCGTTTCTTCCGGAATTTCAACGGAGTCTCCCCGAACCAGGCGCGGAAACGTGCACAGAAATGCGAAACGCCGGCATAGCCGAGCCGCGCGGTGATTTCCTCAAGACTCAGAGTCGTTTCCGCCAGAAGACGCTCCGCCTCCCAGCGTTTGCAACGCTGACAGTATGCGTTCGGCGACATGCCGAACAGCGCATGCCACTGCCGCAGGAAAGTGCTTCTGGAACAGCCGGTTTCACGCGCCAGCTCATCGTAATCCGGATTCTCTGCGAAATGGGCATCCAGATAAGCGGCCGCGCGGCGGAGCATCGTCTCCCGGGTCTGACGGGAAGCGCTCTGATGCTCGAAACAGCACTCCTCCAGCAGCTGGAAACAGCACAAGTCTATGCGGTCCGCCGCACCGATGTCGTGCGAATGCTCCGCCAGTTCCCGAAGTTCGCGAAGAATCCCGCCGATACGCGGCGTCATGGGAAACGCTCCGGCCGCCGGCACATTGAAAAAACCGGAGCGCGTCAGAATATCTTTCTCCGACAACGCATAGCTGAAGAAAAACGTTTCAAGGCAATACGGATG
>URNE01000258.1 GCA_900549045.1 uncultured bacterium
TGCCGTCGAAAAACAGAAAACTATTCCTTACGGATCATTGTCTGACTCCGCATGAAAATATCCCTTCCGGCGCAATCCTTTGCGACCGGGATAAAATCATCACTACGGGCGGAGCGTCGGCGTTCGTCCGGGAACCAGGTCTCGAAGTCATCGAAATGGAAGATACCTATGCCGTTCCCGGATTCATCGACAGTCATGTGCACGGCGCCGGCGGATTCGACGCCTCCCGCGCTCTCGTCAACGACAATTCTCTGATGAACCGGATGTCGCTCGCTCTCGCATCGCACGGCGTCACTACTTTTTTCCCGACCATGACCACAGCGCCTAAGGCGGATATGCTCAAAACAGTCGATATTCTCGCCGACATGATCGAACAGGAGCATGACGGTGCCGACCCCGCGGGAATTCATATCGAAGGCCCTTTCATCAATCCGGAAAAAGCCGGGACCCAGCGTTGCGACTGCATCTGTCCCTTCGATCCCGTCTTTGCCGCGGAGCTCATCGCCGCCGGACGCGGACGTATCAAACTCATGACCTTCGCTCCTGAAATCGAACATGCGGACAAACTCATTCAGCTTATGCTCGAAAACGGCGTGATTCCGTCCATGGGCCACTCCGCGGCAGGAGAAGAGGCGGTTCTCCGTGCCATCGACGCCGGCGCGTGCCGCTGCACCCATCTGTTCAACGGAATGCCGCCGCTGCATCACCGGGAACCGGATATTACGCTCATCGCTCTGACCGACAACCGCGTTTCCGTCGAAATCATCGCAGACGGCTGTCATCTGCATCCGCGCATGA
The DNA here is from genome assembly GCA_900549045.1 of uncultured bacterium. GTDB lineage: Bacteria > Verrucomicrobiota > Lentisphaeria > Victivallales > UBA1829 > UBA1829. Next base: position 799 of record URNE01000258.1, read on the forward strand.
TTGATCTGGCAAGCCGCACAAAGCCGGCGGACAAGCTGATCGGCGTCAGCAACGGCGTTCACGCTTCCGCGGAGACTACAAACGCGCGGGAGCGCAACGGCGCCGTCGTCAACAACGACGGGCGCATCGTCGGTTCCGCGACAACCCTTGAGACCGGCTGGCTGCATTTCACCCGTTTCTCCGGAATGCCGGACACGGCGACTGCTGCGTGTTTTACAAGCAATCCCGCGCACGACCTCGGGCTCATCACCCGCGGAGAACTCAAACCCGGCAAAAAGGCCGACATTACATTTCTCGACGTCAAAACCAACAAAGTGCGAATGACCGTTATGCGCGGCCAGATCGTTTACAGAGCTGAAGAATAATGGAAAAAATCCTCCCGTACCGTCTTCTCGATTCCGGAAACTGCCGCAAACTGGAGCAGGCCGGGCCATATCGAATCATCCGTCCCGCGCTCAACGCTTTCTGGAAGCCCGCGCTCCCGCAGGCCGAATGGAATGCCGCCGACGCCGAGTTCCGCCGCGAATCCTCCGGAGGCGGCGTCTGGAACTGGAAACGCAGGCATGCGGAAGAGTGGCTGACATCCTGGGGCGGACTCACCCTGCTGTCGCGTCCGACGAACTTCGGTCATCTCGGCTTTTTCGCGGAGCAGGCGCCGAACTGGGACTGGATGCGCAGTTGTGTTTCCAGAATCCCCGGACGCGCGCGCACGCTGAACATGTTCGCGTATTCCGGCGGCGCAACACTTGCCATGGCGGATGCCGGCGCGGAGGCGTGTCATCTCGATGCTTCCAAAGGAATTATTGAATGGGCGAAAAAGAATCAGTCGCTCAATCCGAAAACCAAGGACCGTGTCCGCTGGATTTGCGACGACGCGCTCAAGTTCGCCGCGAGGGAGGCCAGGCGCGGCAGCCATTACCATGGTATTGCGCTTGATCCGCCGAGTTTCGGACGCGGCGCGCAGGGGCAGGTTTGGAAGATTGAAGACGGTCTTGAGAAGCTTCTTCTTGACTGCCGCTCCATTTTGAATTTGAAAGAACCGCACTTCATCATTCTGAGCTGTCATTCGCAGGGCTTTTCGCCGGTTTCGCTCGGACGCTGTCTCGCGGCGGTGTTCCCGGAGAGCGCGAACCGGATTGAATGCGGCGAAATGCTGATTCCGGAAGCGGACGGCTCCAGGCATCTGCCCGCCGGAATGTTCGCGCGGTTCTTTGCGGAACAGTGAAGGTGAAATCGTGAAAGAGAACGGTTTTTTCCCTGTCGCTCTGACCATTGCCGGCAGTGACTGCGGCGGCGGAGCGGGTGTTCAGGCGGATTTGCGGACTTTCGCCGCAATGGGCGTTTTCGGCTGCTCCGCAATTACGGCGCTGACGGAACAGAATCCGTTCGGCGTCACCGGAATTCAGGCGGCGACGCCGGCGAATCTGCGCGGGCAGATCCGGGCGGTTCTCTCCGCTTTTGAAGTCCGCGCGGTCAAAACCGGAATGCTCTTTTCGAAAGAACTCATCGAAACGGTTGCCGACTCTCTCGACGGACTCGATATTCCGCTGATCGTCGATCCCGTCATGATTTCCACCAGCGGCTCGCGTCTGCTGCGGGAGGACGCCATAGAGTCGCTGATGACGCGCATTCTGCCCCGCGCGGCGGTGATCACGCCGAACCGCATGGAGGCGGAACTGCTGACCGGAATGACCATCCGCTCGCTCGGCGACATGGAGTCCGCCGCAAGGCTCTGCCGTGAAAAATTCGGCTGCGGCTCCGTCATCAAGGGAGGGCACAGCGAGAGCGGTGAGGAGGCGGCGGACGTCTGTCTGTTCGGTGATGAACCGCAGATTCTGCGTTCGCCGCGTCTGAATCTTCCGGAGCTGACAACCCATGGAACGGGCTGCACATTCAGCTCCGCACTTGCCGCCGGAGTCGCGAAAGGACTTGATCTGCCGGACGCGGCGCGGAATGCGAAACATTTCGTTTACGCATCTCTGCTCGGCCATGTCCGCACGGGAGCCGATCTGCACTCCATGTTTCCCCCGAACCTCCGGAAAGGATTTGCCGACTGATGCACCGGATTCTGTTTTTGATATTTCTTCTTTTTGCTGCGGTTCCGTTCACTCTTTCCGCGCAGAGTTCGCCGAAAACGCTCCGCGTGCAGTGGTTCGCCGGCCGCCGCTATGTTTCGCTGAACGATATCGCCCGTTTTTACGGCATGGACATGAGCCGTGAGCGGAATGGACGCATCACGCTTACGCTCCGCAATGCAAAAATCGTCATGACGCTCAACAAACGCTACGGTTCTTTGAACGGAATCGCCGTCACGTATCTTTATGCCCCCGCGATACTGGGGGGACGCCCCTGCATTTCCGAGCTCGATTTCTCCAATGTCATAGAACCGGTGATGCGCAACGCCACGCTTTCCAAACGCAAAGTCCGCACGATCATGATCGATCCCGGGCACGGCGGCAAGGACAACGGCGCGCCGGGTCCGAACCGCCGCGTATGGGAGAAGCATCTGACGCTTGCCATGTCGCTGCGTCTCCGCGACGCCCTCCGCGCGAAGGGGTTCAATGTCATCATGACGCGTGCAAACGACCGTTATCCGAGCCTGGAGGACCGGGTCAATATGCGAGAGAAAACGAAGGCCGACCTCTTTGTTTCCATTCATTGCAACGCTTCTGTTCAGAAGGCGATCAACGGCGTCGAAACCTATGCCCTGACTCCTGCCGGAGCTCCGTCGTCGGGCGATTCCCGCGCGAATTTCACGCGCAATCCGGGGAATCCGTTTGACCGTCACAACTACCGCCTCGCCTATGAAATCCAGCGTCAGCTTGTGTGGAAGACGAAGGCGAACGACCGCGGAGTGCGTCACGCGCGGTTCTATGTCATCAAAAATGTATCGTGTCCGGCGGTGCTGATTGAGACCGGTTACCTCTCGAATGCCCGCGAAGGTTCTCAGCTGCAGACGTGGCGCAGACAGCGGGACACCGTGAACGCGATCGTCGACGGCATCATGCGTTATGTTTCCGCAACGGCGCCTGCGGAGAAAAAAACGAAGCCGCGCAAGCCGGCTCCGAAGAAATCCGCACCGAAGCCGCATCCGAAACCTGCTTCCAAAGAGGTGAAACAGGAACATGAAAGAGAGACAAAAGCGGTTCGCAAGGCGGAAGCTCCGCTCCTGAAGCCGGCGCCGAAGGATGACGGCACGCTTCTTCAGCCGGTTCCGCCTCTTCTGAAACCCGCGCCGAAGGATGACGGCACATTGTTGAAGCCTGTTCCGAAGCGTGAAAAGCCGTCGATGAAGATGATTCCGAAAGCCGCCCCCGATCCTGGAACGCGTGCGAAGCGCCGGAATGTCGGCGCATAAACGGAATCAGAAAAATCCGCGTTTCTGCAGCTCGTCGAGTTCTGCGCAGAGGGTCGGGGTGAATTCATGGCCATGGACATCCTCATGCGCCTGGGTGTGTCGTCCGCCTCCATCAAAAAGGCTATCGAGAAACTCACCGCCA
>URNE01000259.1 GCA_900549045.1 uncultured bacterium
CCGTATATTGAGGGCGCGGAGGAGGATTTGCAAAGCCGCTGCTGGAAGCGAGCCAACGAAATGTATAACGAAGATGGCGTTGGCATTCACGAAATCGTGCAAAAGCGCCTGAGCCGCGAGCTGGATTCCATTATAAAGCACGGCTACGCCGTTTTGTACGTTATCGCACAGAAGCTTGTTACCAAATCCAACGAGGACGGCTATCAAGTCGGCTCGCGTGGTTCCGTCGGCTCATCCTTCGTTGCGACCATGAGCGGAATTTCCGAGGTAAACCCGCTTCCGCCGCACTACCGCTGCCCGAACTGCCGTCATACCGAATTTGTGACTGACGGCTCGGTGGGCTCCGGTTTTGACCTTCCGCCGAAAAATTGCCCGAAATGCGGCGCGGATAACCGGTTCCGCTTTTATGATTCCGTCAATGTATCGCTCGACCCCGACCTCAAGGGAAAACTGCTCGACGGCTCTCTCTTTAAAATGAAATGCACAAAGTGCGGGTCCGAAACCGTCGTGCGCTACGACCTCCTCTATCATGACATGTCCGACGCCCGCCCCCTTCTCATCCAATGCTGCCAGCGGAAAGAGGGCTGGGAGAAAATCAACGAACAGAATGAAAACGTCCGCAAGATGATGGCGGACATGAAGCTTTCCAATGAATTCCCGCACCGGGCGGTCATCGGTTACACAGCCCTCCTCGAAGCGATCCGCATTTTCGACGCAGGATATGACGACAGGGTGATGTTTGTCCTCAAAATGGTTTTCGCCGCCATGCTCAAACGCGATCATCAGGAGTGCAAAGGAATCCTCTTCTGCGGCAAAGACGACAAGGGACAGCCCCTTTTCTCCGTTCTCGACGACGAATTCAAGCCGAAACTCTACAACCTCACGGAGGAAATCTACGCCAACATCGCCGAAAAGCTCCTCCCGCTTCTCCCGCCCGAATCGGAAAAGCATGTTCTCATCGACCATGATTACATGCTCCCCTACATCAACAGAATCCAGGTGTGAGAAAATATGAATATCTGTCTGTTCACCTCGACTTTCCTGCCCAAAACGGGCGGACTCGAAAATGTGGTCGACACACTCGCAAAGACCTTTATCCGGCTCGGCCACAACGTCGTTGTTCTTGCGAAAACTCCGCGCGGGATGAAGGAACCGCCGAAGTTCGATTATCCTGTACACTACTACAAACGCAGCCGCTCCGAAGTCTGGTTTCTCGGTTCGCCGAAACGCGAACTGCTCCGTCTCCACAAGCAGTACAAATTCGACATCATTCACGCGCACCAGATCTACCCGACCGGCTGGCTGGCGGTGAAATTTTCGCAGAAATACGGAATCCCGGCGGTTCTCACCTCTCACGTCGGAGATGTCCATGACGGGTCTCGCTACCGCAGACATTGGCTCATCTCCCGCCGCATGGTCTGGGCGATGCAGCACGCCGATGCTGTGACGGGCGTCGGAAGCGGCATCTGCGAAACCATCGACAGTCTCCTCCCCTCCCCGAAGGCCCTCTACATTGAAAACGGCTGTGAAGAAGTCAAAAATCCCGTCCCCTCCGCCGCTCTTCGGCAGAAACTGCAGGAACTGGGGCTTGACGGCGGATTCGACCTCACGGTCTGCCGCCTGCACCGGAACAAGGGACTCAACTATCTTATCGACGCCTACGCCCTGATGAAGCGGCGCAACTTCAACGCACCGCCGCTCATCATGGCGGGAAGCGGACAGGAAGAGGAGGCGCTGAAACAGCAGATTGCGGAGTCCGGACTTTCCGGCAAGATTCATCTGATCGGGAAAATCGACAAAAACGACCGCAATTTTCTGCTCACCCGCTGTCGGTTCTTCCTCCAGCCTTCGGTCCTGGAAGGGATGCCGCTCACCATTCTGGAAAGTCTCGCAGCAGGATGCCCGGTCATTGCGACCCGCATTCCCGGCATTGTGGAAATTCTGCGCGACGGCTGGAACGGACGCCTCGTCACCCCCGCATCGCCGGAGGAAATCGCCGATCTTTACCCGCAGCTGACGGAAGAAAAACACAGGGAATACGCCGCCCATGCTCTCGAAATCCTGAAAACGCAGTCCTGGGAACGCATCGCACAGAAATATCTGGAGCTTTTTGAAAAACTCATCCGGAAATCACAGGGAGTAAAATGAATTCCGCTTTTGCCGACCTTGACTTTAACCGCGAAAAACGCTGCGGCTTCCCCGAATTCATTTTCGGCGCGGGAAAGACGCCGGAACAGATCGTAGACATCATGAAACAGCTTCATCAGGCGGGAAAGCCCGTGCTGGCGACCCGGCTGAACCCCGAAGCGATCCCCGTCATCCGGCGAGAAATCCCCGAAGCGGAGATTCATGAAAATGCCAAAACCGCGCTGATGCGCGACTATGTTCAAAAACGTCCGGGAACCGTCGCCGTTGTCTGCGCGGGAACTTCCGATCTGCCCGTCGCGGAGGAGGCCTGCGATACGCTCGCAATCTGCGGAATCACCGCCCGGCTCATTCCCGACGTCGGCGTCGCGGGCATACACCGTCTGCTGAACCGCATTGAAGAGATCCGGGAAACTGACGCCGTCATCGCCGTTGCCGGAATGGAAGGGGCTCTCCCGAGCGTCATTGCCGGACTCGTTGCAACGCCCGTCGTTGCCGTTCCGACCAGCGTCGGCTACGGAGCGTCGTTCGGCGGCGTCACCGCCCTGCTCGCGATGGTCAACAGCTGCGCTTCCGGCGTGACGGTTGTCAATATCGACAACGGATTCGGCGCGGCCTGCGCCTGCGCAAGAATGCTGAATCGGGTTCAAATGACGGATTGACGAAAATATGACGGAACAGTTGACGGATTATTTGTTCCGCCGCTGATAGAGAGTTCCGAAGCATCCGCCGTCCTTCCGCGGCGTGAGTCCGATGATCAGCAGAGAGGACGGATTCTCTTTCATGAAGATTTCACCGTTTCCGGAAGACGGATCGAAATGTTCGCCGGAAACGCTCTTCCAGCCCATCGCCGTCAGCGATGCGCCGAGAGAAGAAAGCGTCTGCGGAACATCGAAATCTGATGAAAACGCTCCGTACACAGCTTCGCGCTTCGGGAACCGCATCGTCATCCGCGGCTTTGCACCCGGCGGCAGAGGAAACTCGGAGGGCCAGTCCTTCGGCTTCAAATCCGATGCGGGAAGATCCATGGAGAACGAAAGCACCGGATAAATTCCATGAACCGAGAGCAGAAGCATTCTGCGGCGGAGACCGTTTTTGAGTTTGATTTCCGCAAGCAGCGACTCTTTGTTCGCCGCGAAAACCGCATCCGGATACATTTTCCGCAGGTTCTGAAAACAGAGATCGAGCGGATTCTGATTCATCGAAACGCCGAGTTCCAGCGACTGACCGTTCACAATCACATTCTCGGTCCAGAGCGGTGAATTTCCCGCGACCTCATCCGGCACAATCGTCCCGTTTCCGGAAAACGGCCACAGTGAAAAAACCTCCGCTGAGAGCGCGAGAGGAAAGAGAAGAAGAATCAGCAGTCCGGTCCGGTTCATCGACAACCCCCGTCAGTTTTCTCCGCGCTGAGCCGCCTTGAAGACGTTCGCCGCATTCTCCCAGCGGGCGATGATGGGCGCGAGAATAAAATCCTCCAGCTCCGCGGAGTAATCCAGATGAGTGTTGCAGAACGGACACGTCGCGAACGTCTCTATATCCGCGGGGACGAGCATTTCTCCGCACTTCGGGCAGACAAGAAAGCGAGCCTCCGGCATAGCTTCCGGAGCCGGGCGTGTAAAATGATATTTGGGGGGATTGATGTTTTTCATACCGGAAACATACCCCGTTTTTCCGAAAATTCAAATTGTTTTCGGAAAAATTTTCCGGAGCTTCCAGTGCCTCGCGCTTGCGCGGACAGTCCAGAGAGACGCCATCCCATTCTTCAAGCACCGCAAGCTTTTTTGCTGCGGACGTCTGCGGACAAACCACTGTCGTCTTCCGGCTTGACCTGCCTCTTCAACAAAAAAACCGATTGCGGACAACTCTTTTCTGCTGTCGGCAATCGGCAAATACAGTCACCAGCGCGGTGGCGGCGGAGGCGGCATCGGACGCGGCGGACGCGGCAGAGGCGGCATCGGGCGCGGCGGAGGCGGCATCGGACGCGGCGGGGGCGGCATCGGACGCGGCGGGGGCGGCATCGGACGCGGCGGGGGCGGCATCGGACGCGGCGGGGGCGGCATCGGACGCGGCGGGGGCGGCATCGGACGCGGCGGGGGCGGCATCGGACGCGGCGGGGGCGGCATCGGACGCGGCGGGGGCGGCATCGGACG
>URNE01000260.1 GCA_900549045.1 uncultured bacterium
CTTTCATATATTATACCACATAAACCCGTTTTTGGCAACCCCCAGGAAGAGCGAAAAAGAGGTTTTTCTCCGATAAATCTCTTATTATTCCGGCGAAACGGCCGTGCGAAGCCCCTCTCCCGCGAAATTGAACGCGCAGACCGCAAGAAAAATCGCGAGTCCCGGCCAGAGCGTGAGATGCCAGTACGACACCGGATCGGGAAACGCCTGACGCAGCAGCTCCCCCCAGCTCGCCGCCGGATCCTGAACCCCGAAGCCGAGAAAACTCAACGAACTTTCCGCAAGAATCGCTCCCGCGACATTGAAGGTAAACGTCACAAAAATCGGCCCCGAAACATTCGGCAGAAGATGCAGAAACAGAATCCGCCGCGTCGGCACCCCCAGCGTTTCCGCCGCGGAAATGTACGGCATCGCCCGCTGTTTCAGAGTCTCCCCGCGCACCAGACAGCACAGCCCGGGCCAGCCGCCCGTAAAACCGATCACCAGAATCACCAGCAGAATCGACTGACGGCAGTCGTAGTCCAGCATTATCGACATCAGAATCAGCAGCAGCAGAAAGGTCGGGAAACAGATCACGATCTCAACGAGACGCATCACCAGCAGGTCCGTCCGGCCCCCGCGGTATCCGGCGAAAAGTCCGAGAAAAGTGCCGATCAGCATCGAAATCGCCGTTGCAAGAAAACCGACGGCGGTCGAAACGCGTGCGCCGTAAATCATCCGCGCCGCCACGTCGCGCCCTGAGTGGTCAACCCCGAACCAATGCGCTTTTGACGGAGGCTCGTACGGAGTGCCGATCGTCTCGAACGGTCCGTACGGAACCGGAGCATTGAGCACGAATCCCCCCTCCGAACGGATGCGCGCCGACTCGCTCCGCCAGTCCGTTCCGTCAAATTTGACGGGTTGAAAAACAAAAACCGTCAAAATCAGAATTGCTCCCGTCAAAAGTCCGGCACTTTTCCAGATGCGCGGTTTTCCCCTCAAAATCCACAGGATCAGAATGACGGCCGGAACATAAAGCAGAAGCGCATTGAACCCCAGCTCGATGAACACTTCCGGACTGCGGGTCGTAAAGAGTCCGCGGAATGCAGGGAAACTCCAGGAGCCGTGAAGAACGGCCAGAAGCGGACGTTCATTGGCGAGCAGCGGGGCAAACACCGCGACCGCCAGCATCAAAACAACCAGGACAAGCCCGAACACGGCGCTGCGGTTCACGAAAAAACGGCGGAGGATCTGCCGTGCAGGCGAATCCTCTTGCGAAACGGTCTCCGTCATCGTCAACGTGTGTTCGTGTTCAGATCCGTCGTAAACAGCATGTAGACGGAAAGCAGCAGGAACAGCGCCGTGACAGAGACGGAATAGCAGACCAGCGCAATCAGCGGTTCCGTGCCGACCGCCATGTCGTGGAAGTAAAACAGCGGATTCAGAAACATGTAGTGAACCGCGAACAGCAGCGTATCCGCGAACGGAATCATGCCGTCCGGGAAAAGCGACATTGCAAGCGGCAGAAACGCCATCACCACGCAGAAAATCAGGTACAGCGCGGTGAAAATCATCGCTCCCAGCGCCCCGGTGACTATCGAAAACGCGATGTTCGCCGCGATCAGCGGAAGCAGAATCAGCGCGGGAACCAGCTGCCGAAACGCCATCGCCATGGAGTTGTACGGAATCACACCGAAACCGAAAAATTTACTCGACGCAAACAGCACGAGCTGGAGAAAAATGAAAATCGCATACGCCATGATCACGATTGCGGTGTACTTGCCCGCCAGATAGCGGAGCCGTCCCACCGGCTTGGAAAGAATAATCAGAATCACGCCCGAACTGATGTCCGACGGGATCTCCGAAGACCCATAGAACGAGGAAATCAGAATGCTGATAATCAGCGCGACGCAGGATCCCATCGCAATCGAGGGGGCGCCGGAGCTTCCGGAAAACGCATAGGAAAAGAGCGATCCGCGCGCCACCTGCTCCGTCACCGGGTCGGCGGAGTTCGTAAACAGGCAGATCACCGCGGCGACAATCATCAGCATGTAAAACGCCGATTCACGCATTTTCAAAAGGGAAAACTGTGCAATCGCCCACATTTATTTTGCCTCCTGTTTCTTCCGCTCATTGCTCCAGCGGTAATACGACGGTTTCTTTTTCAGTTCCGCAAGACGCTCCCGGACACGGGAAACAAGGTCCCGGTCGTTTTCAAAAATCGCGCACCGTTCAATCAGTTCGTAAACGGCTTCATAATCCCGGAAAGGAATCTTTTCAAGCGGAATGCTCATCAGCGGAAGCAGCACATCCAGTTTCCCGTGCGCGGAAAGCAAGGCGGTAATGACCCTCTTGCAGACTTCCCTCCACGTGCGATAGACCACAACCGGATCCTTCGCCGACTCAAGATACGGATGCAGCACTTTATCGACGAAAACCATGTCATCCGCAAGCAGCGCGTAAAGCGTCGCCATCTTCGGGTCGGCGCGGAACTTCGGGTCTTTGCGGAGCGCATCGACCACGGCGCGGCGGACGGACGGCGTACGATCCTGACGCAGCAGAGCAATTGCGGCATCCAGTTTCTTTTCCGGAGCGGTCTTTTCATAGGCGGCACGGCGGTCAAGCGCCTTGCGGTAATCCGCCAGACTGTTGTAAGTCCTCCAGCTGCGGATAATGAACAGGCGGTACTGTTCGGCCTTCTGCGCGGCTTTTCTCATGCGCGCTCCGTATTCCGCTTCGCCGGGATTGGCAATCTGACGGGCGACGCGCTTGTCGATGTCGTTCGCGATGCGTTTTGCGTTGTTCCTCAGATTTTCGAACTGCCAGGCGTATTCGCGAAAGAAATAGCTGTCCTCCGGCCTGTCGAGCAGCGGAAGAAGAAATTCGGCGTGAACGATATGCAGATTGCGCAGACCGAGACGTCCGAGACGGTCGCGCCCGTCGCGCCACGCAAGGTAAATCTGTTCGGGATCGGTCAGGGTATTGATGAATTCATAATATTTCTGAACGGAAATAGCTTTCGGATTCTTCGGGTCGCGAAGCATCCGCACATAAGGTTCATGAAGATTCCTCATCCCGGCATACGCGGGATTGTCGATAAATTGAAGCATAAGAGAATTGTGCTCGTCCATGTCGCGGGTATGACAGGCGAGAGCATAGGCGGTGCGCAGCTTCTCCTCCCTGCTCTGCGCTTCGTCGTATTTCTGACGGAGATCAAGATAGCGGGCGCGGTATTCGAGCTCGGCCTTCGCTTTGGGCGGCAGCCAGTCGAGAACTTTGGAGAAATCGACTTTTTCGCGCTTGATCGGCTTGAGCATCGCAGTGCGGAGAACCTCTTCGGAAATAAAATATCCGGCAAGAGAGACGACCAGAACCGCCGCCATCGCAATGGTGGCGGTTCTGTGACGCGTAACTGTTTTCTTCCTGGAAAACATCAGTTCTGCTTTGCTCCGCAGGTGCTGCAGAAGGCTGCGGAACCGCCCTTGAGCGGAGCCTTGCAGGCGGCGACTTTGCAGAGTCCCCAAACCTGAACCGGTTTGCCGCAGGAGGCGCAGAACTTCTCGCCCGCCGCATACGCGGCTGTGCAGCTGGAGCAGATGTGCGCTTTGTCGAACACGCGGGCAATGACCTTGTCGGCCAGAGCCTTGCCCTCGGCGGTCGGCGCGTAGTCGTCGGAAGCGACCTTGACGTCTTTCAGGGCCTTGATCAGACGGTCGTTGAGGTTCTGATTGTAGATGGAGTCGCGTCCGCCGCTCTCGGCTCCGCTCTTCTGATTCTTTTCCCACTCTTCAAAGAGAACCTGGAGCAGAGCGACGCGCTCATCCTTTATGATGTTCTTCTGGACAAGGCCTTTGGCTTTGGCGCGGAAAAAGCTGCTGACGACATAGTTTGCCCCGCTGTCGCTGCCGGAACGCTTCATCGCCATTTCGAAGAAGCGGACAGCCTCGTCGTAGTTGGCGGGCTTGGCGTTGTGCATCATGACATAGCCGGCGTAGAACGGAATCTGCCAGTTGTTCTTGAGATATTCGTTCTTGCAGGCGGTGTCGAGAAATTCGATGGTCTTCGCGGGATCCGCAATGGAAATCAGCAGAGCTCCGTCCTTGTAAATCTTTTCAAGATTCGGATCGAGTCCGATGAGTTCCTGCAGTTTCGCGGAAACATCTCCTACGTTGGATTCATCAACCGTCTGGAGAGAGCCGAGATAATTGACCAGGCGCATCCACTGGACGTCGGAAGCGAACTTGTGGAAGCCAGCGATCGGGGTGCCGGAAAGAGTCGCCTTTTCCGGGGCGAAT
>URNE01000261.1 GCA_900549045.1 uncultured bacterium
GAGAGAGGGGGATTCGAACCCCCGGTACGATGTTACTCGTACGACGGTTTAGCAAACCGTTCCTTTCGGCCACTCAGGCATCTCTCCGCTAAATGATGATTGTAATATAACTCCTACAAACATAAATGCAAGTTCGAAAATAAAAATATTTCAAATTTCCGGATGTTCAGGAATAAAAATAATTATTCCTCCCCTTGAAAATTCCGTTTTCAGGGCTATACTCTCTTCAACCGGACAAGGGAAGGGGAATATATTATGGATACCGAAGATCTCAAACATAAAGCGCTGATGTGCGCTCTGCCAGCCATGATGCTGCTCAACTCCTGCGGAACCGTCGAATCCGGGTCTTATCAGGATCCGAAAGTCAACTCGCAGGTGGTCTACTCCGAAGTTATGAAAAAATCCATGGAGTATGAAGGTCCCGCACGGAACCCGGTTGTCGTCATTCACGGACTGCTCGGATCCAAACTCGTCGACGGGAAGGGTGTCAATATCTGGGGAAGTTTTTCGCTCGGGGAGATGCTCTCGGGGAACAAGCTCTCACGGCTGGCTCATCCGATGGAGCATGGCGTGCCGCTCGCCGGACTGCATTCCGACGTGCATCCGCACGGACTGCTCGACCGGTCCCAGATCCGCGTCCTCGGACTCTCCTTCGATTACGAGGGATACAACACGCTCGTCGACACGCTCGCCGCAAGCGGGTTCGTTCCCGACGACCGTCCGCTTCCGAACAATAAAAAATTCTATTCGCAGTTTATTTTCTATTATGACTGGCGCCGCGATATTTCGGAAAACGCCGCGCGGCTCAAAGAGTTCATTTTCGAGAAGAGACAGTATCTTCAGGCCGTCTACTACGAACTTTACGGGCTGCGGAACTATGATGTCCATTTCGATCTCATCGGGCACAGCATGGGCGGACTCGTCGCCCGCTATTTCATGCGGTACGGCGGTACGCGGCTCGCCGATGACGGTTCGCTGCCGCCGCTGAACTGGGAAGGCGCAAACACAGTCGACCGGGTTGTCATCATCGCCACGCCGAATGCGGGCTATCCCGATACCTTTCTGGAACTCGTCGAGGGGCTCCGGCTGACCCCCGCCGCGCCGGTCTATCCGAAGTCCGTCATCGGCACGTTCACCTCCTACTACGAGATGCTCCCGAACCCGGAAAACCGCTGCGTTGTCTATGCGGGGTCGGGGGAGCCGGTCGACTATCTGAATCCCGAACTCTGGATTCGCTACAAGTGGGGACTCGCCGATCCCGCGGAGGACGAGTGGCTCAAGGTGCTTCTGCCGACCATCTCTTCGAAAGAGGAGCGTTACCGGATTGCGCTGGATCATCTGAAGAAGAATCTGGCAAAGGCGCGGCAGTTCAAAGCCGCCATGCGGGTTCCAGCGACGCGTCCGAAAGGCGTTTCCGCATACCTGTTCGTCGGTGATTCGCATCTGACGAACTCCGAACTGGAGGTCAATCCGGAGACCGGCCGCGTCACGGTTGCGAAACGGAGCGCGGGTGACGGCAAGATTCCGGCGATGAGCGTGCGTCTTGATTCCCGGTCGGCGGAAAACTGGCTCCCGTATCCCGTCTCTCCGGTTGACTGGACAGCGATTTATCACTTCCCCGGCGGGCATATGGGGATCATGAACAGCGCCGTTTTCAAAAGCAATCTTTCGTATCTTCTTCTTTCATCGCCGACTGCGCATCAGATGGCGGACAGAAAGGTTTTCGAGGACCTGATCCGGAAAGGCGAAGATGACGGGAACCATTGAGGCGCGTCCGGAATACACGCATCTCCGGATCGGGGATGACATCGTCGCCTGCCGCGATTCGGGCGGGGCGGGAGCCGTTGTGCTGTTTCTGCACGGATTCGCCTCGTTTTCGTGGACGTGGGAAGCGGTGCTGCGTCAGCTTCCGCCGAATCTCCGCTGCATCCGTCCGGATTTCGCCGGATTCGGATTTTCACTTGCGGATCCGGAAAAACCGCTCTCGGTCTATGAGCAGGCGGAGCTGATCAAACGTCTCATTTTTCATCTTGATCTGCGCCGCATAACGCTGGTCGGACACGGCTACGGGGGAGTCGTTGCGATGCTTCTCGCGCCGGACCCGCGGATTCTGTCGCGTCTGGACCGCATCTGTCTGATTGCGACGCGTCCTCCGGATGAGGTTGTTCCCGATTACATTATGAAACTCGCTTCGCTCTCTCTGACGGGAGGCGGTCGCGTCCTCGAATTTGCGCGTTCGCGTTTTCTGGCGCGCGTTCTGCTGCGTTATGTGTACGGACGCGATTCGGTGATTCCGGAGCATACGCTGGATGTCTACTCGGCCATGCTGCGTCACCCGGGGCGTCTGGATTCGATTATCCGCGCGGCGGGTGAGTACATCCGGAATCCGGAGAATGAGAATCTGGCGGAATCGCTTTCCGGCATAGAGCTTCCGACTCTGATCCTGATCGGGGAGAAGGATACGATGCTGTCGCAGGAGTCGCAGGACGCGTTCGGGCGGCTTCTGCGCAATTCGCGGACGCTGCGTCTTCCCGGCTGCGGCCATATTCCGCAGGAAGAGGCGCCGGAGATGGTCGCGAAACTCCTGACGATGTTCATCGGGCGCCGGATGCCCGATGCGGCAGTTGCGCTTCCGCCGAAAGCCGTGCCGCCGGCGCCGAAACGCGGGTCGCTTCTCTTCAGCCGGCTGTTCGACCGCTGGTGTCCCGGGATGCTTTCGGTGATCGCCTGCCTGCGTCTGCTTCAGTTCTTCCGTCTCCTCGGACTCCGCGCGGAGGCGCACGGCTGGCGCAAGCTGACCACGGTTTTCCTGCGCGGCGAGTATTCGAAATTCATGCTTGCGAGCTTCCGTCTGAACTACTGCTCCGGAGCTGTTCCGGCGTCGGTTGAAGCCGCGCGCAAAATGCTTCTTCAAAAACTTTACGGTTTTCTGCTGATTCATCAGGAGCTGCATTGGACGGTTGAGCCCGGGGTGTTTTCGTTTGGACGCCGCCGCATTTCAACGTGCGACATTGTGGAAGCGCGGGTCGATTGCAACGGTTTCCTGATTTCGCTTTTCCCGCTGTTCGACCGGCGGAATCCGCATTTCAATCTTTCGGAGGAGCAGAAGGAAGAGGCGCTGGACGCTGTGGTCCGCATCTGCAACCAGTTCCGCGAAGCGAACACGAAGGCGCGTCCGGGGCTGATAAAAACCGCGCTGAAAATGTGGGTCCGGAGCAGATACGACCGTCTGCATATCCTGACCCGGCGGAATGTGCAGAGGTTCGTGGAACGCGTCATGAGCGCGGCGTTTATTTTCATCGAAGTCCTTTCCGCATCGGGGGAGGGGACGCTGCGCCGTCGTTTCCGGACGCCGGATCTGCGGAACCTGCGTCACCCCGGGTGGGGGATGCTCTGCATCGCCGCGCGTTTTACGGCGGATTTGCGTGAAGTCGATCTCTGGTTTCAGTTCAACCACATCACCGCGGACGGCGCACCGATGCAGGAGGTCCTTGACGACCTGAAGCGTCAGTGGGGCGCCGCCGGTCCCGTTGTCTATCCCGCGCTCAACGGGCTGGTATCCGCTCCGGAAACACAGAATTGCGGCGATGGCGTTTACCGCGCGCGCGTCTATATTGACATGTCTCCGCTTCTGCGTGTGCGGAAAATTCTGAACGAACGCTATACGACACAGATGAACGGCGCCGCCTCGCTTGCCGGTCTGTTGATGTGGGGGCTTGCGGCTCATCCCGTTTTCCGCGACCGGAAGATGCTGCTGCCGATCGACGCCGGAATTTCGCAGTCCGGCGAGCGCGAACTGGGGCTGCTGATTATCCGTCCGGGCATTTATCGTTCGGAGAGTGCGCCCCTGCGCGGTTTTTTGCGTTTTCAGAAAGAGATGAACCGGAGGATGGCGGATGCGCGTCACGGCTACGGGGAGAGCCATGAATTTCTTTCGCTCTGCACGATGCTGCATCCCTTTTTCTATCATGTTGCGAACGTTCTTGCGCCGTTTTCGCTGAATGAAATCGTGGGGACGATGGGAATTTCGATTATCCGGGATGCGGAAATGTTCATCAGCCCTATGACGGATTTTCAGAAGGACGGTTTTGTGACGCTCGGTTCGGTCCGTATTCCGACGGAGAACGGCGGTCATGCGGGAGCTTTGTGCATCTGCGGTTCGCGTCCGCAAATCCGGAATTATCTTGCCGCGGTGCGCCGTTTTGTCCGTCATTATCCGGAGACGTTGGGGCTTTCGGAGGAAAATTTTTC
>URNE01000262.1 GCA_900549045.1 uncultured bacterium
GGGGGGAATTCATAGCATTCCGACTGCGGTCAATTGCTTATTATACCACAGAATTCAGAAAAAGCAAGAAACTCCCTCAAGATTTCAGAAAAAAACGCTCCGGAAGATCCGGCGTGATATTGCCGGGCCTCCCGTTTATCATTCAGCAAGTCCTCAATCAATGCCCCGGACAGGACAGAAGCGATCTTCATTCACTTCGAAAAAAGAGACAAGAAGACAAGAAATTTTCCATCTTTTTCCCCTCTCCGTTTGCTTTTTCACGGAAGAACGGAAATATTATGTCAGACGATCATTTATGACAAACCCAAACAAGGAGATCGGATCAAATGAAAATTTCTCAGAAGAATCTCGCGGCTCAGCTCTACACGCTCAGAGAGTTTACCAAGACTCCCAAAGATATCGCGGAAACCATGAAGAAAGTCAAACAGATCGGCTACGACGCCGTGCAGATTTCCGCTCTCGGCCCCATCGATCCGAAAGAACTCGCGGCAATCCTCGACGGAGAAGGACTCGTCTGCTGCGCCTCTCACGACGGCGGCGAAGATCTCTTCAACAAAACCGATGAACTCATCGAAAAACTCCATGCCGTCAAGTGCGCGTACACCGCCTATCCCTGGCCGCACACAAGCCCGAAGACGGAAGAGGAATGGGTTGCGCTCGCAAAGCGTCTCGACGCCGTCGGTGCCAAACTCCGCGAAGCCGGAATAACCCTCTGCTATCACAACCACAACATCGAATTCGCAAAATACAACGGCAGAACCGCGCTCGACATCATCTATTCCGCCTCCTGCGCCGACAACCTCAAGGGTGAACCCGATACACATTGGGTTCAGCTCGGCGGCGCAAATCCGGTCACGTGGTGCCGCAAGCTTTCCGGACGCCTCCCCCTCCTCCACATGAAGGACACCGCATACATCAACGGCCAGTCCATGATGACCGAAATCGGAAACGGCAACCTCGAATGGAAAAACATCGTCGCAGCCGCCGATGAAGCCGGCTGCAAGTGGTACATCGTGGAAGAAGACACCTGCCCGGGCAATCCGTTCGACTCCCTCAAACAGAGCTATGAATACATCAAGGAGGAGCTTTTCTAATGTATTTCACAGGTTTTGCAGACGAAGCTTCCGGAAACATCGATACGCAGATCAAGGTGACAAAAGAGCTCGGCTGGAGCAACATCGAGTCGCGCGCCCTCTTCGGAAAAAATCTCGGAAGCATTTCCGATGCGGAGTTCGAAGAGCTCCAGGAGAAACTCGCGGCCGCCGGAGTCTCCATCAACTGCTACGGGAGCGCCGTCGCCAACTGGGCAAACCCGATCACCGAATCGCCGGAAAAATCCTACACGGAAATGCGCAACGCCCTGCCCCGGATGCAGAAGCTCGGAACGAAAATGATCCGCATCATGAGCTTCGCCGTCCCCCAGGAACTCAAAGCAACCTCATGGGAACTTGAAGAAGAGGTCATCAGACGCCTTCAGGTCATTGTCAAAATGGCGGAAGACGCGGGCGTGGTCTGCGTACACGAGAACTGCATGAACTGGGGCGGCCTCTCCTATGAACACACGCTCCGCCTCTGCGAACGCCTCGGCTCCTCACCCGCGTTCCGTCTGGTTTTCGACACGGGCAACCCGGTTTTCAACGACGATTACAGCAAGTCTCCGCTCCGCAAGCAGAGCTCCTGGGAGTTCTACAGCAACGTCAGAGATTATGTTGTCTACATCCACATCAAAGACGGGAAGATGATCGACGGCAACATGAAATTCATGTTCGGCGGCGAAGGCGACGGCGATGTCCGCCGCATTCTGACCGACGCCTTTTCGCGCGGCTACGACGGAGGAATTTCCATCGAACCGCACATGAACAAGGTCTTCCACGACCCGAACGGCGAAGTCAACGAAAGACTTTGCTGCGAAAATTACGTGGAATACGGCCGGCGCATGGAAGCGCTTGTCGCCGACATCAGAAAATCCCTCTGAGCCATTTTTCCGCCGCTCGTCCACTAGGATCGGACGGCGGATTTTTTCTAAGGCAGTGTCCGAAGTTTTGCGCACATTCGCTTCTGACGGATTATTGCCTTTCGTTAATTCACTTCATGTCGTAAAGTTTGCAAGAGTTCAAATACCGGCGAGTTCCCCATTGTTGCAGCCATATCCGTTCCAAAGCATTGTTCAATCCGGAATCGCCATTTCTTCGATCCCCCGGAAACCGGAAGAGCCCGGGAAGTTCAACAGTTATGGCTGCTTCCCGTAAAGCAGGTTTTCCGCATAGCGGAAGGCTTCGGGGAAACGGCGGTTCGGCTTATATTGGAACAAATCAGACGGAAGAACATGCAGACGGTTCGTCCGCACCGCTTTCAGATTCCGCATCGAAGGATTCTCCAGAAATTTGCGGAGCGCCTCACGATTCAACGCATCGGATTTTGCGCCGGGGATCAGAAAAATACGATCGGGATCCTTCAGCAGAAGCTCCTCCGGACTGAACGACACCCGCTCCGCACGGAGAACGGCGGAACCAGTGGAATTCAGGATGTTGCGACCGCCAAGTGCAGTGAAAATATAGGCGGCGTGGGCGCGGCTCGTCTCCGCACGGAATTCCGCCCCGTTGAAAAACAGGACAAGAAAAGTCGGTCCTTTCCGTCCGGAACAGCGGCGAATGATCGAGTCGACTTCCTTTTGCACTTTTTCACAAGCGGTTGAAGCGGAACGGGTTGCAAGAATGGAAGAAAATATTCCGGCGAGGTGCCCTCCGGTGCAGAATGCTGTGAGACGCTGGCGTGGCTGGTGAGCGGCAGTGAGGATAACTTTGCCGCACTGATGAACCAAAAGGCTGCAGAGCTTGGTATGAAGAATACCCATTTTACCAATCCCACCGGCCTGACCGATACTGAGCACTATTCCAGTGCGGCAGATATGGCAAAGCTCTTGCAGGCAGCATTACACAATGCGACCTTTCGCACCATTTTTACTGCGGAGCACTACACCACCACAGCGACTGCGCAGCACCCGGAGGGCGTTTCGCTGACTAGCACACTGCTGGGCAAGCTGGACGGAACAGAGCTTCCCGAGGGGGCAAAGATCGAGGGTGGCAAAACAGGGTATACCGCCGCCGCAGGGCTGTGTCTGGCCAGCCTTGCCACCGTGAATGGAAAGGAGTACATCCTTGTTACGCTTGCCGCGCCTGGAGACCATGGAACGGAGCAGTACAATATCCGCGATGCAGTGCATGTGTACCGGAAACTGGCGGATAAAAAATAACCGCGTTACACAGGGCTCGCCTTGCAAACCGGGTGCTTCGGCGGTACAATAGGGACATTCTATCATGGAAAAGGATGTTTGACTATGCGAGACGAAGCCATTGACCTGTGCGGACAGATAAATTTTACCCGTACCGATGCCATGCCGCTGCTGGAACGGGATGCGCAGTTCCGTTTTACCTGTGCGGGCTGCGGCAACTGCTGCCGCGGGCGGGAGGATATCGTGCTGTCCGGCTATGATTTGTGGCGTATTGCTGCTCGGTTGCGTCTTCCGCCGCAGATTGTAGCCCGTGGTTATTGTCGCAGCAGCATTGGCAGGGTGAGCCATTTACCGGTGCTGCGGCTTGCCCCGGTAAAGGAGAACCGCAATAACTGCCCCTTTCTGACCGAAAACCACTGCGCCATCCATGAGGCAGAGCCGCTGGTATGTGCGCTGTATCCGCTGGCGCAGGAGATCAGCCGGGCAGGGGAAGTACACTATTTTTTACAGCCCACCGGCTGCGGCGGGCAGGTGATCAAAGCAAGGGTGCAGGATTACCTTGCCCGCTACGATGTGCCTGCCCGGGAAGCCATTGATGTGCGCTGGGCGCAGACCTGCATGGCGCTGGAGGATACGGTGGAACAGCTTGAAACGGTGCTAAGCCCGGTGCTTGTGCGCCGGATGCAGGCAAAACTCTGGCAGGCGCTGTATTTTGATTACGATTACGCGCAGGACTATCTGCCGCAGCTGGAAGCAAACCTGCAAACGCTGGACACGGAGCTGCGTAAACTGACGGAGTATCAGAAAAAACGAAATAATCATTCAAAATAATTGATGGATGACTTTACTTGAATCGATAATAAAGGCCGTTTTCAGGCGAAAGTGGATTGTTTTGCCTGCAATTCTGTGTTATACTTCACGAGTGTAAAGCGAACCTTATTTGATCCGCTTACAATATCGGCCCGGAGTGCGGCGTCCTGTTGGCTGCAAGGGCTGGAGATAGAGGAGATCATCAA
>URNE01000263.1 GCA_900549045.1 uncultured bacterium
CAAGAATACCCTGACGCTGCTGGGCCGCAACGAGCTCATCGGCTGCGCCGACGCGTCCGGCAACGCCTGCCCGACCGCCTTTTGAGCGCAGAAAAGGATTGTTTACGAGCGGTCCGAAAGGGGAAATTTCATATGCATGGCAGATCTGGATGATTCTTGCGGACGTGGTATCCGCCAGCGAGGCGAAAGAGATTCTGGGGCGTCTGGAACAGACTCCGGAAGCGATCCGGCCGGTGACGCCGTATCTGCATCACCATCTGCTCTCGGCTTATGAGCATGCGGGGGAAAAAGATAAACTGGATTGTCATTTGCGCGCCTACTGGGGAGAAATGCTCCGGAAGGGAATGAACGTATTTCCAGAAGTTTTTGTACCGGAAAACGAGCGGCTGACTCCGTATGGAACGGATCCGCGCATCAATAGCGCGTGTCATGGATGGAGTTGCGCGCCCGCGTATTTCCTGCGAAAAGGGTGAAGCCGCCGGAATATGATGAAGAAAAGTTTTCTGACCGCTTCCGCTCTGCTCGTCCTTTTCGGGGGGTGCTGTCTTGTTTTGCCGCATGTCAAAAAAATGTATTCGAAAGACTCGGCAGAGGTTGCGGGAGCAGCTTTGCTCCGGCAGATGGAGGAGCTGAATGGCAAGTATAATGCGGATTGCGAAAAGCTTTTGTCTGCATTTTCCGGGGAGCTGGAAGGAAAGATTTCTCCTGATTTTGACAGAGCCTCCGGTTCGGTTCCCCAAGTCGTCGGAGAACTGTGCCGGTTCAAGATCTGCATGAATCTCTGCTACAAGGCCGCAAAGGATAAATTGCAGGGAACACATGATTTCGCGGATGCTTACATGAGCGTGCTGGACAGACCCGTTGTCCAACCCTGCATCCATGCGAATACGGTTGCGGCGGATATGCTGCAGAATCTTCAGCTGCGGCTGAAAGAGAGACATGCGCAGTATGCAATGGAGCTTGCGGCCGTGTACAAAAACAGTCTGAGCGAAACCAAACCGTCGAAAAGCCCGGAAGAAGTTCAGAATATGCTCAATGAATTTTCCGGAAGCGTTCAGGATGCGGCTTTGAAGACGGCGTTTGCGGGAGCGGGAGTCGTTTTTGAGGTGATCTTTATCCGGGAGACCTGGAGATATGCCGTGAAGTTTTTCGCGAAACCTGTCGTCAGGATTTGCGCGTCGTTCGGAATCGGCGGGATTTGCGCTGTGGCGGACGGTCCGTTGCTGATCGGCGATATCGCCGGGGCGTCGCTTGCGGTCGGCGGCTTGGCATGGACCGCGTGGGATGTTTATGATGTGAGCCGCATTATGCCGGAAAAACTGAAATCGGAACTGTACAACGGTATCATTTCT
This sequence comes from uncultured bacterium, assembly GCA_900549045.1. Lineage (GTDB taxonomy): Bacteria > Verrucomicrobiota > Lentisphaeria > Victivallales > UBA1829 > UBA1829. The sequence continues at coordinate 1,353 of URNE01000263.1, forward strand.
GCGAAGACAAAGCTGCTGGAGGAATCCGGAGAAAGGGCGGGAACGCTGGTATCGCTCTATCTGCAGGAAGGCAAGCGGCTGGATTCTGAATTGAAAAATTATTTGGCTGGGGAGGTTATGGAATGATTCTGCGGAAAACTTTTTTGATGTTTGCGTTCGGATTCGTTGTTTTTTCCGCGGAAGCCGCCGGAACGAAGCTGCTGGCAAAGGTCGTCGATGAAACCCTTGAACTGGCGGCGAAACGAAGCGGGCGGACTTTGGGGGAGGGAACAAAGATTGCATTGAGCCGCGAGATGCTGAAAATTTCTGCGCGGTATGGAGATGATGTTCTGCCGCTGGTCAGGAACGGCGGACTGGAGGTTCTGGAACAGGGAATCCGGCATGGGGATGACTTCTGGCGGCTCTGCAAGGCGGTTCCGGAGGCGTCGCGGAGTCTTGCGCTGCATTCGGAGCAGCTGCTTCCGCTGGCGAAGAAGATGGGACCGGACATCCTGAAGATCGAGGCGCGGGCTCCCGGACTGTCGGTCCGGTTCGCGGAAGAGTTCGGGGAGAGCTGCGTGCATTACATTGCTCGGCATTCGCCGGAAGAGGCGTCCCGGCTGCTCGGATATATGGCAAAAGCGGATTCGCCGGCGACGAAAAAGCTGTTCGCCGAAACGGTCGTGAAATCGAAAGATCCCTCCGCCTTTCTGCAGGCTCTGAACTGGAAAAACATTATGGCGGGCGGACTCACGACCGCCGCAATCGTTTCCGCTTACAAGGTTTCGGACGGTTTGCAGGAGGGGCTGAAAAATCCGGAAGCTGCGGAACATGTGACCAATACCGCGCTGGCGCCGTTCCGGTATGGATTGTATCTGCTGTTTGCGATTCTTCTGATTCCGGTGGTCGTCAAAAGCATCGTCCGCGGGATTGCAATATGGAAAAAAAGCAAATGACCACGTATGGGTCCAGTTCTCTTATGCGAATACAAACTGCACCAGCGACATGTACAGCACGGTGCCGACGATGATGGAAAGCAGGGGATTGCGGAATTTCAGATGCAGCAGCACAACCGCGACGGAGGCCAGCAGTTCCGGAATCGCAAACGGGGCGTGAAGCGGATTCGCCGATTTGAAACAATAAACCACCAGCATCGCAATCGCTCCGGGGGAGACAACGCGTCCGAGATAAAGCACGAACTCCGGAGGCTTGCGTCCGCTGAACAGAATGAAGGGGAACGCCCGCAGAAGAATCGTCACGGCGGACATCACCATGACCGCCCAGAAAAGATACCATGCGCCGCTCATGCCGCAGCCGCCTTTTCATCCAGACGCCTGCGGAGAAGCAGGAAACCTGTCAGCATCAGAATCATTGCGGGAATCAGCATGTTGTCCGCTCCGAAAATGATGCGGCAGAGAAGCGTTGCTCCGCCGCCGATCAGAGAGGGAATGCGGTTGCGCTTGTCCAGACACTGTTCCGTCAGAATCACAAGGAAGAGCGCCGTCATGGCAAAGTCGATTCCCTCTTTGTTGAACGTCATCCAGTGTCCCGCGATGCTGCCGGCCAGACAGCCGGTGATCCAGTAGCAATGGTCGAGCATGGCGATTGCGAGACAATAGGCTGTCGAATCCTCGCCCTCGGGGACCTTGTTTTCGACTTGAAGCGCGTATGTTTCATCCGTCAGCGCGGTGATCATGTAGAGTTTTTTCCAGCCTTTGCCCTCGAAACGTTCGATCAGCGCAAATCCGTACATGGCGTAACGGATGTTGATGAAGAGGGTCAGCAGGGCGATTTTGAGCAGGGGAAGCCCCGCGTTCAGAATATCGACTGCGGCGAACTGCATGCTTCCGGAGAGGATGGTTACGCTCATCAGCAGGCTCCAGAACGCGCCGAGACCGGCTTGGGCGTCGAGGAGAATTCCGAATGCACAGCCCATCGCGAGGTATCCCGCGAGGACAGGCAGCGAGGCAACGAATGCGGCTTTGAATACTTTTTTCGTCATGAGGAAACGGTCAGTCTGCTCTTCCGCCGTTGATCGGAATGTAGACCGATGGAGTGTAGTGGCTTGCCGACGTCAGATGCGGATCGACCTGATCGTCGAAGAAAATGTGCGGTTTCAGAATTGCGAGAATGCGTCCCTTGTCCATGCCGCCGAGGAAGAAGGTCTGGTCAACCTTGATGTTCCATGCGCGGAGCGTGGTGACGACGCGTTCCTGTGCGGGCGCGGAGCGGGCTGTGACGATTGCTGTTTTGAGATGTCGTTTGTAGCCCGGCTCGTTCTGTTCCCGTTCGTCCTCCAGGTCGCGGAGCTTGGCGAGCTTGGCAAAGAGGTCGGCGAGGGGACCGGGGGAATGCGGAATTGCGGCGCGCGCTTTTTCGGTTTCGTAAAAGCGGTCGATTCCGGCATCCTTGTAGACGTATTCCGCGCTGTCGTCGGCGATCACTCCGTCGAAGTCGAAGGAGATGCGGAGTTCCTCATCGTTCTCATCGTCCTCCGCAGTGCTTGCGAGGACCTGTCCGGCTGCATAACCTTCGATATTTGCCTGTCTGACGTCCGCCGCATTCGCGGAGAGAAACAGGGAAACATTGTACGCGGGAATGTATTTGAACGGGGAATCGCCGGTTGTGAATGCGGCGCGCGTAATGTTGAGATTGTAATGCTGAATGGAGTTGAAGACCCGTTGTCCGGTATCGGGGTCGTTGTGGCTGAGCAGGACGACTTCGACCGGCTGGCTGTCGGGATAGTACTTGTTCATGGCGAGCAGTCGTTTGATGAAGGGGAACGCCACGCCCTTCCGGAAAATGTCGTGCTGATGTTCCAGTTGATAGGCGCGGTATGCGGCGAGACCTTTTTCGCGGAACACGGCGTCCGCCTCGTCGAGTTCAAAGAGTGCGCTGGAGGCGACTCCGATCAC
>URNE01000264.1 GCA_900549045.1 uncultured bacterium
CTACTCCATGACGGAACGCAGGAAAGAGTCTCCGCAGGGAGAATACCGCTACAGACGCGGGATGCTCTGGAATGAAAAAGGACTTTCCCTCGCGGTCGAAGTCGAAGATGCGGATTATTTTCCGCCCGACTCCAAACTGAAATTTTTCCGCGCGGATTCGCTTCAGATCTTTCTGGATCCGTTCAATACGGATTCGACAGACACCATGAATTTTTCCGGAAAAGAACTGGAATTCTCCGTCTACGAACAGAACGGAAAAACAGTCGTCAGAAACTGCACGGTTCCGGAAAACGCGCAGGACCCGGCGGCAAAGATTTCCGCCGCAATGGAACACAGGGAGGGCGTCACCCGTTACGAAGTCCGGATTCCGGCGGGAGCAATCCCCGGTTTCGCGCCGGAGGAAAACGCCGTTTTCGGATTCTGTCCCATGATCAACAACCGGATCAAAGGCAAAGGCGGACTCCTCGAAGTTCTGCCCTCCCCCGATGTGTTCCCGTATCCGAAGCCGGGCGTCTGGCACGATCTGATCCTGAGAAAAAAATGAAAGGTTCTCGCGTAAATGGAACTGAGCTTGAACAAAGACTGGGAACTGAGCTGTCGCCCGCTTTTTCCGGATCCGGAAATACCGGAAAACCTGAACGGGATTTCCGCCGATCTGCCGGATGACGTGATTCTCTCCCTGATGAAACACGGCATCGTAAACGACCCCGTCGTCCGCCGCAACTTTCTGGAATGCAAATGGATCGGGAAGTGCGAATGGCGTTACCGCAGGTCTTTCATTCCGGAAACGGAAGCCGGAAGGACTTTTCTGGTTTTCTCCGGACTTGCGGGCAAGGCGGCTGTGTTCCTGAACGGGAAGGAGCTCGCCGTTCACAACAGCATGCATCGTGAACTCCGCCTCGAAATTACCGGACTGATCGAGGCGGGGAAAGCGGCGGAGCTCGAAGTGCGGCTTCGCCCGTTTGACGGAGACTCGCTCCGCGTTCCCGTCATCTCGTGGTTCTCGCAGTGGAGCGGCGGCGTTTACGATGCCGCAATCTGCGAAAAACGGAGCGCAGTCCGCAAGCCAGACTACTCTTACGGCTGGGATTGGACACAGGGTCTGCCGATCTGCGGAATCGAGGGCGGTGTCCGTCTGGAAAGTTACGGGTTCGCCGTCATCCGGAATTTGATTCTTCATCCGGAGAACTCCGGACGCCTCCTCTGCAATTTTGACTTGGAAACGGCTCTGGCTGAAATGGTCTCCGCGGAAGCTGTTCTGCGCATCCGCAAAAAGGGAGAGACCGCGGCCGTTCTGGAGAAGAAAGAAACGCTGATTGCAGGTCCCGGCGTCATTGAATACGAACTTTCCGCCGTTGTACCGGATCCGAAACTCTGGTTTCCCGCCGGGTACGGAGAGCAGAATCTCTACGAACTGGAACTTGAAATCCGGAAAGAAGGCGCATCGCCCGTCTCCGTGAAAAAGACGTTTGCCTTCCGGAGCGTCCGCATTCATGAACAGCGCTTTACGGAGCGGCAGGGCGAATTCCGGCTGCTGATCAACGGCATTCCCGTTTTTGCGCATGGAGCGAACTGGATTCCGCCGGACATCATCCCCGCGCGGGTGACGGAGAAGCGCATCCGGCGCCTTCTGGAGCTTGCAGCGCTCGGCGGAATCAACTATCTGCGCTTCTGGGGCGGAGGATACTGCGAGAACGAACTCTTTTACGATCTCTGCGACCGGTACGGAATTTTAATCTGGCAGGATTTCATGTTCAGCGGACCGGAGATCCCCGAATTCGACCCGGTCTTCCGCGAAGAGTGCCGCAAAGAAGCGCGGGAGGTGATCGCGCATCTTTCGCATCATCCCTCCATCGCCGTCTGGTGCGGTTCCAACGAAACCGATGATTACCATTGCGCCAACGGCACTCAGCACAGAAGCACGTTCCGTCCGGAGACGCATTACTACGGCTGGCGTCTTCTCCACAAAGATTTTCCCCGGATTTTCGACGAGCTCCTTCCGGAAGCCGTCTACATACCCTCCTGCGGGTTCATCGGAAACGCCGCGCCGGAGAGCGCGAAAATCAATGATCACGGATTCGGCACCAGTCACAAAAGCCACGCCGGACAGTTCTGTTCCGACCGTGAATTTGACGAATTCAGCGCGGTTCCGGCGTTCTGGAATGAGGTCTACGGCGTTTCTCCCGATGAAGAGAGTTCCTGGTCGCGCTATCTTGCAGCACAGGATGTGGACCGCATCACGAACCCGGTCCTGACCGACCACAGCGTTCTGGAATGTCAGCGCAACGACGAAATGCTCCGTTTTTTCGATCAATACAGCTTCGACGCGCCGGAATTCCGATATGAATACGACGTCCGGAAGCTCTTCCGCTTCTATGCGAAAGCACACTGCGAAGTCGTCTTGCGGAACATGCAGTTTCTCCGCCGCAACATGCAGTTCGCGGGCGGAGTCGCCTTCTGGATGTTCAACAGCGCATTCACCATGCACGGATGGGGAATGGTCGATTATTACGGATCCCCGAAACCGGTCTTTTATGCGATGGCGCGGATGTGCAAAGCCGCTCTGGCAATTCCCGCGGTCTATGACAAGCGCATTGAAATTCATCTCTCCGGCTTCTTCGCCGATACACGCGACATTCCGGTGAAATGGTGCGTCTCCCGGTTTGACGGAACGGAACTCTTCCGCAGTTCAGAGCTCGTGCGCGGCTTCTCTGGAGGTTCGCGGAAAATTGCGGAAATCCCGCTGGAGCAAATCAAAAATTTTGAACCGGAAAGCTGTTTCGTCGCAGCTTTTGCGGACGGCGTGCCATGCACTCGCTTCTTTGTTCCGGAGCGGACTCGCAAGCTGCCCGACGCCGATGTGGAACTGCGCCGGATTTCACCCGCAGAAATCGAGCTTTTCAGCCGAGGCTTTGCCGCAAATGTTTCACTTTTCCCCTGCACGGAAAACTGTTATCCGGAAGACAACTGGTTCGATCTGCTCCCCGGAGAGCGGAAACGGATCCGCTTCCGCGGCGAAACGCCCGAGAACATTTCCGTTGACTGGGAAAACCGGAACCGCGGACTCTCCATCATCAACTCCGTTCAGAAAGGGAATCTGTGGGAAGTGGAATTTTTCAATCCGGGCGAATCCGTTCAGACGGCGGAGCTTTCCGTTGAAGCGGCGGAACTTTTCCCAATTGCCGGACGGGAAATCTCTCTGAATCCGGGGGAAGTCTGTACGCTCACCCTCCCCGTGCAGCCCCGCCTCATCCCCGCCTGTCCCTTCTTCTCCAAAGCCGTTTTGAAATGGAACGGAAAGACCTTGACTTCCGCCGTCCGTTTCCCGGAACAGCTTTACTTCCGGAACGGCATTTTCGAATTCACAAACCGGACAGGACTGCCTTTGCAACTTCCTTCGCTGAAGTATACTGCGGAGCAGACGGACGGCTCGCTCCATGAAAAAGTTTCGCCTGCCGAAACGCTTGCGCCGGATCAGACTTTCCGGTTCGATTTCTCTCCGCCGGATTCCATTCATCCGTTCCGGAGCGGACTTGCGGCGGGAGAGACTGCACACAGGTTCTTCCTCGATCCCTCCGTCACGCTCACGGAAGAGATGCTGGAACTGCTGCCCGTCAAACCGGCGGACGGCAAATCGTCAACCTGTCAGACAGCGGACTTCCCCGTTCCGGATCTGCTTTCCGGGAACGGCGTTCTGTTTGAGGCGGAACCTGGAAAAACGGTACGCATGTTCTTCCACCGGTATCAGGATGTGCTGATTTTCACGGCGTTTCTGCATCGGATTCCGTTCCGGCAGACGCAGACGAATGAAGCGGTGTTTCTGGAGTCGCATCTGATGCTGATTCTCGAATCGGCGGACCATTCGTTTTACCGCGACTACTCGCTCGCGCAGACGCGGTTCGGAAACGAAGTGTTTCTGCGGCGCGGAAGTTCAGGTTTTCTGAAAGGACGGCGCGAATTCGTCGATTCCATGCTGGAAATTCATTATTTCCCCGAATCGGAAATTTCCGCCTGGCGTTTCTCTCTGGACCTGCGGAAAGCCGGAGCGGAAGATTTCTTCCGGAACGGAACGTTCCTTGTTTCCGGATCGGTCTGCTGGGAAGGACACTCCTGTTTCATTCCAGGAACAACCGCCAGAATCCGCATTCCGGTTTCATCCGTCCTCCACCGCCTTGGCCACGCCGCCGCCGGCGGCAAAGCCTACGCCGGGAGCCGACGCCTCATAGTGGGCGATA
>URNE01000265.1 GCA_900549045.1 uncultured bacterium
CGTCCACGGTCTATCATTTGACGCAAAAAGGCAATCTCGACAGCATTCTGGACGATGGCATAATCCGCCGCTTCGATGATCGAAAATTCGCCGCCGGACTGCATTCATGAGCAATCCGGCGGCGTTGTTTTTTACTGGAAAACGCCTCGGATATAACCGTAAATGTTATGGCCGTCATAGAGAAGCGGAACGGGTGTCGTCTTTCGGAAGCCCGAAGCATTGCGGTCGCAGCGGATCGGCATGAATTCGAATTCATCGCCCGGACGGATGCCGCGCAAATTCCATTCACCGTACAATGCTGCCAGCGGAATTGCCATTTCATAATTCAATTTTCCGTTTTCAATGGACGCCGCACGGAGAATTCCGAGATTCAGACGGTCGTTGATTGGCTGCCAGCGCCCCGTTTTCAAATGACAATGCATCATGTCCCATGATGTTCCCTCCGGATTCGTCAGAAATTCGTAATAGTGCTGGAATGCGGGCGACGGACGGAGGAATACTTCGAAGCAGTCCGCTTCATAAAGCGCTTTGTTTTTTACGCCGTATTTGCCGACGGTGTTCCAGGCGACAATGTCGCTGTCCTCAAATTGAGCGGAAAAGTACAGACAGTTACGGTCGTAGCCGATTCTCCATCGGCTGTTGCGCTCCGGGAGGGGCGTTGCCGAGTCGAGCGGATATTCCTCCCGGAATTCCAGCGCATCACGCCACTCGTTTTCCAAAACGATGCCGTCGATTTCAGGCGGATGCGTCAGAAAAGGGATCTTGAAGACGGCGTTTTCCCGTTTCCATTCGAGCCCTTTCCTGATGTTCCGGTAAAGCGCGGCAACTCGCGGAATGCACCAGTAATAGTTCTTTTTCACACGATCCTGAAGCAGACGGATGCAAACTCGCTCAAACTCCATCTGTTCCACAAAATATCGGGCTGGAGTATTCAGATGTTTTGCGGAAAAGTCGGGATCATCGGCGAGACGGAACGCTTCCGCAGCATCCTGTCCGCCCGGAATTCCGGAGCAGCCGGCGGAGAGCAGACAGGATGCCGTCAGAACGATTTTGAGAAACGGTTTCATTGTTTCGCCCGGGGAGAGAAACTGAATTCATCCGCATACAGTGTGCCTGTTCCGGAGTTTACAATGCGGCAGTAGAGCTGTTCACAGTTCTCCGGGACGGTGAAGGTCAGCGTGTATTCTTTCCAGTCTGCTGTGCCCGGCTGAATCTGCACATGTGCGATTTCGCGGAACGAACCGTCGGACTTCAGTTCTCCGACGACCAGCGCGCCGCTCTTCAGATTTTCCGTACGGAAAAATCCGCGGAAATTCCACGCCGATCCCGCCTTGAAGTAACTTTTTCGGAGCGGCTGAGCGGCAAAACGGGGAGTGGCGCCACCGGTTACGGCTAGACAGGCGACGCCTTTGTAAGGATGGGAGACGTCGACTGAGAGCCATGGCTGATCGGGCTGAACGGAGGCGGCTTCCGCGATGTGCGTCGACGGCGTGGAATAGTACCAGTCAAAGTACGGACGCAGGTTCTGAACGGTTTTGCGTACGGCGGAAAGGGAACAGAGCTCGAAGCCGGGGTCCATGCAGTAACGGAAGAGCGGCGAGGAGAGGTTTTTCGGCTGATCGGGGATTTGCCGTATCGGCGTCCCGAGCGTAAAACCGAAGAATTTCCATTTGCCGATCTGTTCCGGCGGAACGGGGCCGGAGAACAGAACCGCAGACTGTCTCCCGTCGGCGGCCGCAGGCTGTCCGGGGAATGGATGCAGCAGATTTCCGCCGTTTACTCCGTAATCGAACCGGACATTGAAATGATCCGAGTATTCGCTTGCGTTCGGGCGGATTCCGAGCAGAAATTCTGCGCTTCCGTCGGGTTTGAAACGGTATTCGGCAAGATAGTCGACAATCCGGTCAAGCCCCCAGAATCCGCTGCGCATGGTTTTCCGCGGAAGGGCGGCCATGCGGATGATGAGCGTTCCGTCGGGGAGTTTTTGAACCTGTTTCGAGGTTTCTTCCAGTGCGAGACTTGAGCGGAAATCGCTTTTGGTCGGCCAGAGTCCGGAGACGATGACTTCCATACCGGAAAGAACTGTCTGCATTTTTCCGTTTTTGCGGATGGCGAGATCGCCGAAGCCGTCGCCGCGGATGGTGAGCTTTGTCTTGCCGTCGTCGAACTGCCATTTTCCCGGGAGAATTGAGAGACGCGGGTCGCCGGTTCCGTTTTCAAAAAGCGGCGGATTGTTCATGCCGCTCTGCCTGAAACGGATTTCATTTCCGGAGGTTCCCGGAAGAGCGCCGCGTCCGGCGCGGAAAGAGACGAACAGGTACGGTCCTTTTTCCGCCCCGGGGATATGATCCAGAATTGCGACATTGCCGGGAAGCATGGCCGGATCGAATTCAAAACGGATTGATCCGTCGGAGGTTTCGAATCCGATCCACGCTTCATTTGGAGTCAACCCGAACGGATTGGTGAGCGAGGTCCAGAGGACATTGCAGTCCTGCGGGGTGTAATAGCGCCCGACGACGCCGGTCGAGTTCGGGAAACGGATGCGCCAGTAGTCCTGATGCAGTCCGCTGACCGAGCGGGCGGTCCAGCTGCAGAGGTTGTCGTTTCCGACTGGAATCCGGAGGAGGAGTCCGCCTTCGGGCGGAGTGTCATTCCGCAGTTTCAGGATCATGTCTCCAGCGGATTTCTCAAGAGAGAAGTGCTTGCTGTCTCTGGAAATTCCGCCGTCCGGATTGAGGAAAAACACATCGGGAGTCAGGGTTTTCGCGCCCGCGGTAAAGCGGGTGCGTTCGACCTGGGCTCTTTTTTCCGTGAGGCGGAGAAGAGTCATGCCATAGGGCGGCAGTTCAACCGGAATGGAGATGCTGTCCGCATTCACGGAAACGGGAATTGCTGTATCGTTCCATTCATCGCGGATGTTTTTTAGATTTCGGCAGGATTCCGGCAGATCCCGCAGGGGAATGTTCACCTGAAAATGCTGTTTCCTGTCCGAGAAGTTGACGAGCGGAAGCGCGGTTTCATCGCCGCGGCGCAGACATGCCCAGATTTCATCGGGAACTTGCGGCGCGAGATAATCGGGCTTTCCGCTTCCGAGCTCCGGAAGGTCGCGGCGCAGACGGAGGATGCGGCGGAAGATTTCCCCGCTCCCGTTTTCCATTTCATCGCAGACGAGGGGGACTCCCCAGCTCCATGCGGTGACGGCGAAAAGGGCGCGCATCGGCGCGAGGTTCCAGCGCGGTTCCGCCTTGATCGTGTCATGACTTTCCACGTAACGCATTGTCAGCAGGCCGCGCGGCGTGGAGAGGTACTGTCCCTGCAGATAATCCCGCAGCAGCGGTACAAATTTTTCAGCCGGCATGGTTTTGAAATATGGGAAAATCTGGCAGTCGAGACCGAAATCATACAGCAGATCCGAGAATTGGCCGTGGCGGGAGCTTGATGTCTCCGCAAGGACCGCGCCGTCTTCCGGGCGCACGGCTTTGACTGCGTTGCGGATTTTTCTCTGCATTGCCCAGCCGCCGCGGTGATAGGAGAAACCCTCGCGGACGTCTTTTCCAGGACGCCAGTTGATGTGCGGCGTGTTGGTCACAGCGTCAATGCGCAGGCCGTCCAGACCGTACTGTTTCATGCACCAGACGGCGACATCGTACATATACAGCTGCCATCCGGGAAGATCATAGTCGAAAATGAGGGACGAGCAGCGTTCGCCGTTTTCCCGGAGTCCGGTCAGGTGCTCAAGCTCTTTTGCGCGCGGATTGATCTCTTTGCTGTTCCAGCTTTTATAGAGCATTCCTCCGTGGGGCACGATATCCTGAAAAACGCGTATTCCGGCGTTATGCGCGGCATTGACGAATGCGCGGTAGTCGTCGGGAGTTCCTCTGCGCACGGGAAGTGCGCGGTAGTCAACCGGGGCGTAAAAATTATCCTCGACGGGGAGGATGTGATAAAGAGTGCAGCCCAGATCCCGGACATGCGGAAGATTGACGTTTTTGAGCTCCAGGAATCCGCTTCTTCCCTCCGGAATGCCTCCGATAGTTCCATTTGGATGCGTGCAGTATATGGATGCGCGTTCGAGCCATGCCGGACGCTTTGCGGGGAGGCGTTCCCCCTTTTCCTCCAGAAATTCATGGAGATTCCGCATGGCCGTTTCGAGTTTTTCCGGAACAATTTTGAGGATGAAATCACCGAGCTGCTGAACGGAGCCGGCATTGAC
>URNE01000266.1 GCA_900549045.1 uncultured bacterium
CGGGGGGCGGGGAGAAGTTTTGACAGGAATCTGTCATGGAGACCTCATAAAAAAGCTCCGGAGTGTGAGTCCGGAGCTTCCGAGTAAAAACCTGACGGCTTACTTTTCTTTGATTTTCAAATCCTTGAGTTCAAAATGAACATCAGTCTGATGCCAGAAAAAGACAGCAAGCGCAAGACTTGTTTCCGTTTCCGGGACTTCAATGTCCGCGGAGAATTCCCTCCACTCGGAACTCAGCGGAAGACGGCTGATGTTCGTGCGTTTCAGAACGTGGCCCCACACCATGCCCTCAAGATTTCCCTTGCCGCGCGCAAGAAACGTTACGCGGTATTTGGAGCCGGGCGTACAATCTAAAACGGAACAGGAAATGCCGGCGGCGCCCTTTTTCTCATTTCCCGCGACGCTCTCCAGGCGGATCACGCCGTCTTTTTTCGTGAGCGTTCCGGACTGGAAAATGCGCGGCTGAGAGAATTTTCCCTCCGGTTTCGACGCCTTCGGGTGAAGCGTGCCGAAACGGTGTGCGGCTTTGATTCCGCCGATTCCCGTGCTCCACTCAAGCCAGCCTTCGCGTCCCGCTCCATCGTTGTTGTTCACCAGAAGCGAGAAGCGGAGCGGCTGGTTTTCCCGGCGGACAAACGGATAGAGATCCCCGTTTGAAACATGAATCCGGTAAACCGTCGCGCCGTCCTTGCGGCTGATTTCCGCGCGGCTCTTCTTCAGAGGGACTCCGGCTTCGGAGTAATCCGCGGGAATGTCGCCGTTCAAGACCGGAGCTTTCGCCTTGAAAATCACTCCGTTTTTACCGACGGCGTACTCGATGACATCCGAGAAGTCACCCTTTCCGACCGAGTCAATCGAGAATTGGAGACTGTCCGCCTCCCATAACATGAGCTCTTTGCAGTCCGGGCGATGCGCCGCATCTTTGACTTCCGCCACAAGATCAAGTCCGTTTGCGTTCAAGTCGGCGGCGAACCGGGCGGAAAACCCTTCCGCTTTCGGTTTTCCGTTTGCGGAAACATACGTTTTCACCTCATTCCATTCCGGATTCGCGAGCGGAGCGTATTTGCCGGAAACGAATTTTTCCAGTTCCGGAAGACGCGGCTTCGGCGAAATCTCCTTCATCGGCTTGCCGAGTTTCAGAATCGCCGGATCGGCGTCAAGGACGAAATAGACGCGGCGGGCAAGCAGATTTTCCGGAGAGACTTTGCGTCCTTCCCAGTCGAGCACGGTACGCCCCTTCAGCAGAGCGGCGGCTTCGGAAGTGAGCGTCAACTTGCCTGTGCCGTCCTGCGACCAGAAGAAAGCGACGTTTCCGCGATCGCTCTTGAAGAACGCCGCCTGCTGGATGCCGTCGCCGAAATAACACGCGCCGAGCGGCTTGACTTTTCCGGCGAAACGGTCGGTTGTCGTGCGGAGGGCGAGCGCGGGCAGACGCGGCTCCTTGAACGGAACCGAACGGAAGAGTCCGCTCACCTGCTGGATGCCTCCGGCTTTCGCGAAGTAACGCGCGGTTTCGGGAAGATGATTTCCCGTAAACGGATTGAACGCGGCGATGCGTTCCACATTCATATTCAGCATCTGCGCGAGCTGAAGAATCATCCGGAAGCAGAGATCTTCCTCCGTCGGAAGCACGGGGGCATTGCAATTGTAAAGGGTCGTGTGCCATTCGGTCTCGATATACCCGCGCTTCGGTGCGTTGTATTTGCGGTTGACTTCTTCAAACTGTTCGTACGAATAAACGCAGTGGGTCCCGAGCAGATCATAGTAACGCTGAACGCCGAGTTTGGTTTCCGCGTCATAGAACGGGATGTAGCGTCTTCCGATTCCCCCCTGAATTACGATATTTTCCGGATTGACGGATTTCAAAGCTTCGTATCCGACCTTCATGAGTTCCACAAACTGTTCGGGAGAGGATTCTTGCCAGAAAACGCTTCCTCCGGGCAGATGCGGCTCGTTCCAGAGCTCCCAGAGACGAATCTTCGGATAGCGTTTCGCGAACGCCTTCAGATAGTCGCCCCAGGCGGAAAGATCTTTCGGAGCAAAAAAGCAGTAGCGGGAATACCATATTGCGGTATTCTCCGGTTTCGGCGAATTCCAGCGCGGCGTTCCGAAGGTGTTCAGCAGAATGCGGCTCTCGTCATAGCCTCCGGCCTTCACTTTGGCAAAATAGGAATCAAGCTCAGACCAGTCGTACTCTCCGCGTTTTTTCGCCTCGATCCGATCCCAGTTTGCCGCATGCCAGCGGATAAACGAATTTGTTCCGCAAAGCCTGGATACGGCCAGGCTGTCCGCTATCGAAGTAAAGTAGCCGGAATGGACATTCTCCTTTCCGACATTCAACCCGAACGGATGCTCGCGGTCCGGACGATCGCGCTTCTCCGTAACGGCGAAATTCTGAATATTTCGCGTAAAAGTCTTCTCCGACTGGTAACGCACGGGCATTCCCTCTTCATAGAAATGCGTCGTCAGGTAGAACGACTCCTCGACCGGACTCCGTCCCCCGTCTTTCCCGATGAAGAAGAATTGAACCGTGTAGAATCCGGGCTGTGATTTTTCCCACACCCAGCGATTGCCTTTGACGGTGATGTCCGCGACTTTCTTTCCATCGGAGTTTTTCACGATTCCGCGCACGCCGACCGCGCCTTCCGGAAGATCCGCGCGGAAGGCGACCGGACCGGTCATGTCGAACCAGTTCAGCGGCTGTTCAGCCACAACGCGGCGCACCCAGCGGATTTCCGGATCGGCGAACGCCGTTTTTCCGGGCTTTCCGGTTTTCGGCAAGCTTTTCTGAAAATCATAGGTGGAAATGGTCAGCTGCACCTTTGCGGCATCCGCCGGATACGCAAACGGAAGCACCGTCTGCACTCGTTCAATCGGCTTGTTGAACAGCTCATCAACCGGATAGTGAAACGGCGGATGCGGCATGAAGGAACCGAGATGCCGCCCCTCTTTGTCATACCACTGAAGCATGACACCATGTCCGATCTGCCCCGTCGTAGTGGTTTTGTAGTGAATCTGCATCGGCGGACGCGATGCGGGAATCTCATACAACGGAGATTTCCAGTTCCGCTGTCCGTCCGGCGAGAGCGTGAAGGTCTCCGCCTGAAGCAGAGAGACCGCGCCAAGCGCGAGAAGTGTAAGAAGTTTTTTCATTTTATTTTCCTTTCTGAAAAGTTGCCTTAGTAATCAATGCCTTTAAAGCGCAAATGGTTGGAAGTCCGGTATCCGCCATCCCAAAAATCTTTAAACGGAGGCGTGCTGAACGGATCGTCCGGGTACGGAACCATCAGGGCGGAAACGCTGCCGTCGAGCATGAGCGTGTTGCAGCGTTTGGAGTGACGCGCCGCGATATTGCCGTAATCAGTGTTTGTCACCGGTGCCCATGACACCCAGCGCCAGAATCCCTTTTCAGGAATATTGCGTCCGCTTGAATCCCTTGCATACGTTTCGGCGACATAATACTTCTGGGACGGATTTTTGACCTGTTCCATTTTCGCATTGTCCGGAACCATTGCCGAATTTACTCCATAGTGGGGAGAGGTCTGCCACCAGCTTGCATCCGTCGAAACACCGTCCGTGGGATAAACTCCGCCCATCGAGGGACAGCGATAAGAATCGACCGAGAAGTAGCGGCCCTTGACTTTCTTCCACGGATCCCAGTGTTTCTCCGGGTTGTTCGGATACGTTTCCGTGTTGGGACCGAGCAGAGTAAAGGGGAAGTAGATTTGGTATTTTGCCTTGTTCAGGAATTCCGGCACAAGATATCCGTCGTTTTCCATGGTGTACTGCGCCACGCCGATTCCGATTGTTTTCAGATTGTTCACACATGAAATTGCACGTCCCTTTTCCCGCGCAGAGTTCAGTGCGGGAAGAAGCATTCCGGCAAGAATTGCAATGATTGCAATCGTTACCAGGAGCTCTATGAGGGTGAAATTCATGAATTTGCATTTGCAGTTTGTCGAAAAGCGGGAAATGTCCTTTTCTATTGAGTGATGTTTCATCGCATTCTCTGCCTTTTCTGTTGAGTTGTGTTTCATGATGTTGCCTGCCTTCCTTTTGTTTCCTGCGTTTTCCGTTCGCGGGCTACGTAACGTTTTTTCTGTAAATTCTCCGAATCTTCGCCGTCAACCTTTCAGATAGACCTTCCCATTGGCAAGCCACTTTTCGTCCAGTTCGATCAGGAGCGCCGTTGCGATC
>URNE01000267.1 GCA_900549045.1 uncultured bacterium
GTCAGCTCAAATTCCGGCGAACAATACCTTTCCGGAGAAAATGATTACATCGAATCGGAATTTTTCATTGCCGGAGGCTCTTTATTTCACGTCAGCTTTCCTGTCTACGAGCAATTGATGCAAGACGTGAACAGTTATGCAAAGTTCCTTTAGTTCTGCGTTTCCGCTTATTACAAGGAGATGAACTGCGATGCCGACACTCAGCTGACACTGGCAACAAAAGCAAAATCCATTTTCTGGGACGTTC
Source organism: uncultured bacterium (assembly GCA_900549045.1). Lineage (GTDB taxonomy): Bacteria > Verrucomicrobiota > Lentisphaeria > Victivallales > UBA1829 > UBA1829. The sequence continues at coordinate 248 of URNE01000267.1, forward strand.
TGGAACCTCGGGCGCAGGAAATCATTCAGCTGGCCTTTTCCGAGCAGAACGAAGAGAAAATAAAAAAGATAAAAGAGGAAAAGAAAATCTGGTTCCGTACGCTCTGCGATATCTACGATGAAGTCTGCCCGCATGAAACACCGCGTCAGCTCTCTTCTTGGATCGAAACACATCCGCGATTTCAAAAGAATCAAAACACAAAGAGGAAAAAATGAATAACGAAAAACAAAGCAGCTCATCCGCATTTGTCCAGTATGTCATCAACCGCTGCAGCAATGACAAAGACACCGGATTCCGGGCGGTCATGCGCAGAGCGGACAATCCGAACCAGTGCAGCGCCGCATGGGAATACCTCGTTCCGTTCTGTGATCTGGCATCCGCCCATCAACGCCTCTCCTTCGCTCTGATCGGCGCGGCCATTGCGCGCGAAAAACCGGAGCACGACGGAACCAACGGAGTCGGTGAAGCTCTTCTCAAACTCTGCAATGGAGATAAAGATGCAAAGAAACGGGAAGGAACCCGCCTGCGCCGTCTGATTGCATGCGATAGCATTCAGGAACTCATCCCTGTTCTCCAGCGGACTTTGCAGTATATTCAAAGCAAAGGGGGAACACTCTGCTACGAACGTCTCCTCAGAGAACTGCTCTTCTGGAATGAGCGCACCCGCATTGAATGGACAAAGCAATTTTATGAAAAAGACAACAATGGAGAAGAGTAATGCACTATCTGACAAAACTTTTCCTGGATGCAGCCGCTCTCCGGAAGGAAAATATCCGGGACGACTATTCCATCCACCGGCTAGTCTACTCTCTCTTTCCGCTGGAGCAGGAGCGCTCACGCTTCCTTTATGCGGACAAAGGTTCCGTACGGGGAGGACGTCTTCTGCTCGTCCTTTCCGAAAAAGAACCAAATGTGCCGGAGTATGTCACCTCTGCAACGACAATCATTTCGGAAAACTTCTTCCGTTTTTCCGATTACCGGTTTGAAATCGACTTGAATCCGGTGAAAAAGGAAAAAGAGAGCGGCAAACGCCGCGCGGTCACCGGACAGCTGGATTTGTTGAACTGGTTCATCGCACATTCGGGAAAATGGGGATTTCAAGCAGATGCGCGCTCCCTGGAGGTTTCTATAAAACCGGTCCGGCAATTCTCCAAAGACGGAACGGTCTGCACCTTCAACCACGCATTTTTCCGCGGGCGTCTGCATGTAACCGATCAGGAAAAGTTCCGGGAAAGTTTTTTCGCCGGACTCGGTCACGGAAAAGCTTTCGGATTCGGCTTGCTTCAGCTGCGTCCGATTTCAAACGCAACAAGCATCAACTAAGAACAAGATACAAAAGAAAAAAATTAAAGGAGATCCAGCCATGTCCGACAAATTCAAAGGAATCCGTCTCGAATTTCACATCATCCAGTCCTTCCCCGTCTCGTGCCTGAACCGCGACGACCTCGGAACACCGAAATCCGCCATGATCGGAGGAGTTCCCCGCGCCCGCGTCAGCAGCCAATGCTGGAAACGCGCCGTCCGGATGCGGATGCATGAGCTTGGCGTAAAAACAGCAAACCGCACAAGATACATTATCGCCGCAATCGCAAAAAAATGCCGCGATCTCGGAGCTTCCGAAGAACAGGCAATGCAGTGCGGAGAATGGACGGCGAAAGCATTTACGAAAACAATCAAGGACGGCGGAATCAGCGACACTCTCTTTTTCCTTTCAGACTCCGAAGCGGAAGGAATTGCCGCGGCTTTCAAGGAAACAGATTTTGCAGAAATAAAAGACAAAGAACTCCAGAAAGTCTGTAAAAAATCGCTGAATCCGGCTCTTGACGGACTTGATATCGCGCTTTTCGGGCGAATGGTCGCAGATGCTCCGGATATGAATGTTGAAGCGGCCGCTTCTTTCGCTCATGCGATTTCCACCCATCGCGTTGACCCGGAAATCGACTTTTTCACTGCCGTTGACGACTGCCGTCCCGAAGATCAGACAAGTTCCGCACACATGGGAACTCTGGAATACAATTCCGCAACCTACTACCGTTACATCTCTCTTGATCTCGGACAGCTTGCGGAAACGTTGAAAACCGACGATATCACCCAGGCGATCGAAGCGTTTACACAGGCGCTCTTCCTTGCGGTTCCGTCCGCCCGCCAGGCGACGATGTCTGCGGCTTCCCCGTGGGATTATGCCATTGTCACACTCCGGAAAGGACAGCGAATCCAGCTCCCGTTCAATACAGCTGTCAAAACATCGGCAAAAGAACCGGATATGGTTGAGAACAGCATAAATTCTCTCAAAGAGCGGTTTGAACAGGCAAAACGGATGTACGGCTCGCTCTTCGGTCTGATCGGACAGCAGGAAATCAGCATGAAGTCCGGTTCTGTTGACGAACTGACGGAAGGATTGAAAAACGCCATTGTCTCTCTTTGAATCAAGGAGAACTGATGTATGAAGTACCTGTTTTTATGGCTGGAGGGCAATCTTCAAAGCTGGGGAGCAGACTCCCGTTTCAACTCCCGCCGTACGCTGGAATTCCCGACAAAATCGGGAATTTACGGTCTGCTGCTTGCCGCCTCCGGAGATTCCGGTCCTCAGGAAGAGCTTCTTGCCCGGATGGCGGACGCCCCGCTTTCCGTTCTCACCTTTCAAAATGACCAGAAAAAACTAAACGATTACCACATGGTCGGAGATGGATACAACAGGAAAGATAAATGGTAGAACAGGCATGAGCCTAAATTACCAAACGGTCAAGATCGAAACTCTCCTGGAGGAGGAATCAAGCAAACCTACCGGGAATATTTGCAGAACAGTTGTTTTGCCGCCGTTCTCGGCTTGCCGGATGAACTGGCGGAAAAATTCGCGGCGGCGCTGCAGAATCCGGTTTATGATCTCTATCTCGGACGGAAATGCTGTGTCCCGTCGGAAATGATTTTCCAGGGAATGTTTTCAACGGAAACGGAAGCATTTGAGGCGGTCAATGCGATGATCGCCCGGAAAAACGCGGACGCCTCGCGTACAGCTCCGCTGATTCCGCTGGACCTGATTCAGGAAATAAAGACCCCGGAAGATCTTTCCGTCGTCGAGCTGCTGAACGATGTTCCATTGCGTTTCGGCACAAACAAGCTCTACCGGGACCGCTGGATCATCCATGCGGAATACCCATTCGGGACGAATTGAATGGCGGGAGAACGGATCATTCTCAAAACGACGCTCGCGGATCTGCCGAAAATCCGCGAGCGCTACCCGTTTCTCTATCTGGAGCACGGACGCATTGAGATCGACGACTCCAGCATCAAATGGATTTCGGCCGAAGACGGCGTTATCCGGATTCCCGCGGCGACGGTCATGACTCTTCTGCTGGGACCTGGCACCTCCGTTACTCATGAAGCGATGAAAGTTCCGGCGGCATTGAATACAACGGTCTGCTGGGTTGGCGAAGACTCTCTGATGTTTTATGCCGTCGGTCAGACTCCGACCTCCGACACGCGGAATCTGAAACATCAGCTTGAACCGGCAGCCGATCCGGAGAAATCTCTCGGAATCGCCCGGAAAATGTTTCTCTGCCGCTTTCCGGAAGCGAAGGTCCGCGGCAAGAGTTTGAAAGAACTGATGGTGATGGAAGGCGGGCGGGGTCGTGAACTTTATGAGACTTTGGCAAGGAAGTATCCGGTTCTCTGGCAGGGACGCTCGTATCAACCGGGAAAATTTGAGCTTTCCGATATGACGAACAAACTGATCACATCATGTAATTCCGCGCTTTATGCGCTGGTATCCTCTATTCTCAACGCACTTGGCCTCTCTCCGAAAGCAGGTTTTGTGCATTCAGGCTCTCCACTGCCGTTCGTATATGATGTTGCGGACCTTTACAAGGCGGAGATCGGAAGAGCACACGTCTGAACTCCAGTCACGATCAGATCTCGTATGCCGTCTTCTGCTTGAAAAAAA
>URNE01000268.1 GCA_900549045.1 uncultured bacterium
TGGCTTTCCGGAAAAAATGAAACAGAAATGAAAGGGTTTTATGTTATGAAAATTTTGTTCCGCTCATTTGCCCGCCGTCTCACAGGGCGGTTTCGCAGGTTTACCCTTGTGGAGCTCCTTGTGGTAATTGCCGTGATTGCCATACTCGCTGGAATGCTTCTTCCGGCTCTGAATTCCGCCCGTGAAAAAGCACATGAGGTGACCTGCAAGAACAATCTGAAAACAATCGGTCTTTCCGCGGCGGGGTATTCGGGCGACTTCGACGACTGGATTATTCCGTGCACCTCGAAAACGCCGGGGTATTTCTGGCCGGAAGTGCTGAGCGGCTACGGCGCGGCGTATTCGTACGACCGCACGAAAGCCTCGAACTTCCATTGTCCGTCGGAACGGCGCAACGTTCCCGGAGCGGCCGGATACTTCGCGTCGGATTATGGAATGAACGTCAATGTCGGCGGCTGGTATCGTGAAGGCTCAACCGCGAAGGAGAATATGATCAAGCGTCTTTCGCAGTTCAAAAACGGGAGCCGTCTGCCGTTTATCGCGGGAACGGGCGGGCGTGACGGCGGACGCATCCGTTTCCGTTCAACGGAACTGGCATACATTCACGGCGGAGAGGACTGGCGCAAGCCGTCGGATCTGACTTCCGGCTGGGAGGTCGCGGATGCACTGACTCTGAAAGGTCGTTCCGGCGTGCTCTTTCTCGACGGGCATGTCGAAGGACGGACGTTTCCGAGTTTGCTGAACGGGAACGATGCATATTATTACATGAAAGACGGGGACGCCATCCCGAGCGGTGCAACCGATTTTTAACAACACAAGGAGTTATTTATGAAATTCAAACATCTGCCGGTTTTCGCCGCCGTTCTGATTTCCGGAACGGTTTGCGCGGAAAATCTGATTCACAACGGCGATTTTCAGCTTGGGAACAGCGGTTTTTCCATCGAACGCTGGCAGCGTCCGGACACAAATCCGGAGATGACCTTTCATCCGCTCGTCACGGAGGACGATCCCAGGTCGCCCGGAAGGAAAATCCTGAAAATCGACAATTCGTACAAAGAGCAGTGTTTCGTTTACGGTTGCGAGACGCGTCTGGAGGCGGGGAAAACCTATTTTCTCCGCGGCGAAATCCGGTCTTCCGGAAGCAAAGTCCCGACGGAATTCAGCATGATTTATCTCAACCGCAAAACCGGACGCAACGCGCAGGGCGGGACTGTCGTTGCGGAGAAGGAGTGGAAGCGGTTTGAAATTCCGGTGCGCACGCAGAAATTCGGAGGGATGTATCACCTCAAAATAACGTTGGACCAACCGGCAGATCCGGGAACGGTCTTCCTGAGCGGACTCTCGCTTTCATCGGAAAAAGATACGGCGTTTCATGGCGTGGAGATCGGGTTCCGGACCGCTTCGCGCGTCTTCTTTCACGGTGAACGCGCAATGTGTGTTGCGACCCTGCGGAATGCGGGCGGGAAAGAGTGGAAGGAAACTCTGAAACTGGTTGCGGTCGATGACTATTCCGGCGTGCGCCGGACCATACTGGAGCGTCCGCTCCGTGTGCCTTCCGGCGGCGTGGAAGAGATTGTGTTCGATTTGCCTGTGGACCGGTTCGGTTCGTTCCGGATTGAACCGGAGGATTCGTCGATCCGTTTCTTTCCCGGTTGCTATGCGGTGATCGGGAAGGTGGAACCGCTGCGTTTTGACCCGAAACGCTACAGTTTCGGCGTGAACAACACGGCGCAGCTGAAATGGCGGAAAGGAAAGGCGCCTGGATACGTGGCGTCCAATGCTTCCGTTCGCGAAGAGCTGCGTCTGCTTTCGCTTGCCGGCTGCCGCCTGATCCGCGCATTCACCGGAATGGGGATCGACTGGATGCTTCTGGAGCCGGAGCCGGGGAAATTCAATTATCTTTATCTCGACACGACACTGAAGCTGTATGAGGAAGCGGGCATTGCCGCGCTGCCGGTTCTGTGCGCCAATGAGTTCATCATCGAGAATTATCCGTGGTCCCAGCAGATTTATCCGGACTGGCTGCTGAAGGGAGCTCCGTACGCAAAACTGGAAAAGAGCACCCGCGACTGGCGCGGATACAACTGTCCGGAGCGCAACTATGTTTTCCCGGAACGCGCGGTTCTGGAGCGTTACATTCGCGCGATCGTCTCCCGTGCGGGGAAACGGGTGATGCAGTACGAAATTTCCAATGAACCCGGATGCGCGATTTCGCCGGAGCAGTACATGAACATTATTTTCCGTCCGGTGACGACGGTTCTGCGGAAGGAGAATCCGGAAGCGACGATTGTCGGTGTGTGTTCGACGAGCGACAAGGGGTATCAGCTCGGCGAATTCCTGAAGGCGTGTCTTGAACTGAACGTCGCGGAGAATTCGGATGCGATTTCGTTTCATCCGTACGGCAGTCCGGAGCTGAGCTCTCCCGACCCGGCTGACAAGCAGATTCTGACGATGAAGGAGATGGTATCCAAATACAAAGCGGGAATGGCGATCTGGAACACGGAACTGTTCTATCTGTTCAGCGGTTATGAGTTCGGAGATTTCTACGGCGCGATGCAGATAAAGGCGCACCACGCCGCTGCGCGCTACCTCGTGGAGCTGAGTCTCGGCGTTGCGCAGTCGACCCCGCTGGAGAGCATGCAGATCTGGCGAGAGCTGATGATTCCGAATTATCAGCACATCACCTCCTGGCCGGACTGCGTCCCGGGACCGGTCTATTCGGTCTACAACGCCCTGACACGTTTCTTCGAGGGCGCGAAGGCTGTTTCACACCGCAACTCTGCGGACGGGCTTTACCGCTGCGCATTCCGCAAGGACGGCAAGCTTGTCGCCGCGATCTGGGATTACCGCAAGCGCGGAAATCTGAAGCTTGACCTGACCGGATTCGAGGTTTACGATCTTTTCGGCAATCCGCTTCCAGGCGGAGTTATGACGATGACGGACGCTCCGGTTTATCTGAAGCAGGGCGCGCTCTCCGAACCGGAGTTCCTGAAAAAACTGGATTCTGTTTCCGCGATTCTGGAACAGACGCTTTCCGTTTCTTCGGAGGCTCGTCTTATCGAGCGGAAGGGATCGACGGTTCTGCTCGCCGGTCTTCACAGTTTCGGCACAGGGGATGAATCCGGTTACATCGGTGTCGCAGGCAGGGGAATTACCGCACTCGAACCGGTTCCTTTTACTCTGAAACGCGGCGGATATGCGGCGGTTGAGATTCCCGTTAAAGTTTCCGGCGCTGCAGCGGAGGCTGAGCTGCGGGTGATTTCAAAAGGAAAAATCTGGAAGTTCCCGGTCCGCCTCCACCGCGTCCGCAGTGTAAACAGCGGAAAAGCATTTCATTTCCACAGCGCGGATGGGGTTCTTTCCGCCACAGCCGAGCTTTCCGGGAAGCCGGGAAAGAGTCTGCTCCGAATCCGGGTGAACGATACGACGGATTCGGGTGTACCCGGAAAGCGCGCGATGTGGGAACAGGATTGCGTGGAGCTCTTTGTCGACGCCGCGCCGCGCATCCTGCCCGAGACGCATGCGGAGTCCTACCAGCCGGCGACTTTCCGTCTCTTCATCATGCCGCGTCTGGAAAAAGAGAAGCAGCTGGTTTTCTGGGGCGACCGCGGCTTTGTGGAGCCGGATTCGATCGGATGCCGTGTGACTGCGGATGCGTCCGGTTATGAGATTCTGCTTGAATTTCCGGAAAAGGCGTTCGGGGGCGAATCCGGACTGGAGATCAAGATCAACGACGCTCCGGGAACTTCGGGAAACGTGCGTTCGTTCTCGCTCTTCGGCGCACCGGATGTTCAGAAAAACCGTTTGATATTCACGATTGTGAAAAACAACGCAAAATAAGGAGTTGGAAAAATGAAAAAACAGATGACCGCACTCGTCCTTGGCGCCGCGCTTTCGCTCTCCGCCGCAACCGCCGTCCCGTTCGAAACCTCAATGAACGGCGGCTGGAAACAGGTTGAACCGAACACTTTTGAAGTGAAAAACAAAGGCGCATGGCATGCCTCGCTTGTCCTGAAAGCCGGGGTGAAACCGGGATCTTGCTACCGCGTTTCATGGGATGCCTCGTCGCGGAAAGGGCAGGGGGCTACCTCGTACGGACTGATCCTGAAGCTCGGAGAAACGCTCTTCAGCGGAGTCAATGTCCCGGAGGTTCCTGCGCCGAGTACATTGTG
>URNE01000269.1 GCA_900549045.1 uncultured bacterium
GTTTTTACTTCAGTTTCAGTTTCGGCGCCTGGCGGTGGTACTCCTGAATGCTGCAGACTTCCATGCGTCCCATTTCGTTGATCGCTTTCAGCCCCTCGATGGCGGTGTGGAGTCCTTCTATCGTGGTCGTGATGGGCACTCCTTTGATGACCGCATGCGCACGCATCTGGATCTCGTCGGTGCGCGGCGCGGCGCCGGTGGACGGGGTGTTGATGATCCATTTGAGTTCATGGTCGTTGATGGCGTCAATGACGTTCGGGCGGCCTTCGCAAATCTTGAAGATCGGCTGAACCTTGAGTCCGGCGTCATAGAGCGCTGTCGCGGTTCCGCAGGTCGCATGGATCGTGAAGCCGAGATTCGCAAGTTCTTTGCCGAGCGGAACAAGCGCGTGCTTGTCGGCTGGACGGATGCTCATGAAGATGTCGCCGCCCTTCGGGATGGAGTTGCCCGCGGCGACCTGCGTCTTGAAGTATGCAAGACCGGGGAGAACGTCGATGCCCATGACTTCGCCCGTTGATTTCATTTCGGGGCTGAGAACAATGTCGATGCCCGGGAAGCGGACGAACGGGAACACCGCCTCTTTGCAGCAGTAGTGTTCGGGAATGACCTCTTCGGTGAAGCCCATGTCTTTGAGTTTCTTGCCGACCATGACGAGCGCGGCGAGTTTCGCGAGCGGAACGCCGATCGACTTGCTGACAAACGGAACCGTGCGTGAAGCGCGCGGGTTGACTTCAAGGACGTAGACTTCATCGCCTTTGACCGCGTACTGGACGTTCATCAGACCGCAGACGTGGAGTTCGCGGGCGAGGTCAAAGGTGTTCTTGTGAATCGTGTCGAGCACCTTTTTCGAAAGGGAGATGGTCGGGATCATGCACGCGCTGTCGCCCGAGTGAATGCCGGCGAGTTCCACATGCTCCATGATTGCGCCGATCACGCTGTTTTCTCCGTCGGAGATGCAGTCGACGTCGAGCTCGGTGGCGTCTTCGAGGAAACGGTCGATCAGAACCGGACGTTCTTCGGAGGCTTCCACTGCCTCAACCATGTATTTGCGCAGGAATTCTTCATTGTAGACAATCACCATGGCGCGTCCGCCGAGAACGAAGGAGGGGCGGACGAGAACCGGATATCCGATCCGGTTTGCCGCGGCAACGGCCTCTTCGACGTTTGTCGCGATTCCGCCCGCCGGCTGTTTGATGCCGAGGCGGTTGACGAGGGCGTTGAAGGTTTCGCGGTCTTCCGCCGCGTCGATCATGCCAGGGCTGGTGCCGATGATGTTGACGCCGCAGTTCTGGAGACGGTGCGCGAGCTTCAGCGGAGTCTGCCCGCCGAACTGGACGATGACGCCGTCGCATTTTTCGCGCTCGTAGATGTGGAGAACATCTTCAAGCGTGAGCGGCTCGAAATAGAGTTTGTCGCTGGTGTCGTAATCGGTGGAGACGGTTTCGGGGTTGCTGTTGACCATGATGGTCTCGTAGCCCGCATCGCGCAGGGCGAAGGAGGCGTGGACGCAGCAGTAGTCGAACTCGATGCCCTGTCCGATACGGTTCGGACCGCCGCCGAGAATCATGATTTTTTTCTTCTTCTGTGCGTCCGGACGGCTCTCGTCGACTTCGCCGTAGGTCGAGTAGTAATACGGGGTGTACGCTTCGAATTCTGCGGCGCAGGTGTCGACGAGTCCGTAAACCGGCATGACGCCGATCTCCTTGCGGGTCTTGTAGACCTCTTCTTCGGTGGTGTGAAGAAGGAATGCGATCTGGCGGTCGGAGTAGCCCATCTCCTTGATCTGCCGGAAGAAGGGTTTGTCCTGTTTAAGCTGTTCGAGCGATGAAACCTTTTTGATTTCCTCTTCAAAGGCGGCGAGTTCGTGCATGTGGCGCAGGAACCAGCGGTCGATCCCGGTGAGGTCGTGAACCTGTTCCACGGTCCAGCCGCGCTTGAACGCTTCGCGGACGTAGAAGAGACGTGCGAAGTTCGGACGGATGAGTTCTGCGCGGACATGTTCGTCGGAGAATCCGGAATACTTGCCGTCCTTGCCGTCGATGCCGTATCCGCCGCGTCCGGTTTCGAGCGAGCGCATGGCTTTCTGGAGGGACTGCTTGAAGGTGCGTCCGATGCTCATGGTTTCGCCGACGGACTTCATCTGGGTGGAAAGCGTGTCGTCCGCGGTCGGGAACTTTTCGAAAGCGAAGCGCGGAACTTTGGTGACCACATAGTCGATGGAAGGTTCGAAGCAGGCGGGCGTTTCGCGGGTGATGTCGTTCATGATCTCGTCGAGGGTGTATCCGACGGCGAGTTTTGCGGCGAACTTGGCGATCGGGAATCCGGTTGCCTTGGAGGCGAGGGCGGAGGAGCGGGAGACGCGGGGGTTCATCTCAATGATGATCATGCGTCCGTTTTCGGGATTGAGCGCCCACTGGACGTTGGAACCGCCGGTTTCGACACCGATTGCGCACATGACGGCGAGGGAGGCGTCGCGCATCCGCTGGTATTCGCGGTCGGTGAGGGTCTGCGCGGGAGCTACGGTGATGCTGTCGCCGGTGTGCACGCCCATGGGATCGATATTTTCGATGGAGCAGATGATGACCGCGTTGTCCTTGCGGTCGCGCATGACTTCGAGTTCAAACTCTTTCCATCCGAGGAGAGATTCTTCGATGAGGACTTCGGAGTTCATGCTGGCGGCGAGACCGCGGGCGACGATTTCCTCGAATTCCTGTTCATTGTGAGCGATTCCTCCGCCTGTTCCGCCGAGTGTGAATCCGGGGCGGATGATGAGCGGGTATTTGCCGATTTTCGCCGCGATGACGCGCGCTTCCTCCATGGAGTGAGCGGAGCCGCTGATGGGAAGTTCGAGACCGATGCTCTGCATGGTCTCCTTGAAGAGTTCGCGGTCCTCCGCGCGGCGGATGACGTCGGCTTTCGCGCCGATCATTTCGACTTTGTAGCGGGAGAGAATGCCGGAGTCGTAGAGTTCGAGCGCGAGGTTGAGCGCGGTCTGTCCTCCGAGAGTGGGGAGGATGGCGTCTGGACGTTCGCGGCGGATGATTTCGTGGAGAATGTCTTTGGTAAGAGGTTCGATATAAGTGCGGTCCGCGAAATCGGGATCGGTCATGATAGTGGCGGGATTGCTGTTGACGAGGATGACTTCATATCCTTCCTCTTTGAGTGACTTGCAAGCTTGGGTTCCGGAGTAATCGAATTCGCAAGCCTGTCCGATGACGATCGGGCCGGAGCCGATCAGCATGATTTTTTTGATGTCTTCCCGCTTTGGCATGATAGCACTTCCACTGAGTAAAAGTTGTTGCCGGAGGCTGCCGCGCGAAACGGATCCGAGCGGAGAACTCCTCCAGCTTTCGGAAGAAGAAATATACACCGTATTTGCGTTTTTTCAAGACGTCCGATGCAAAAGACCGGGTGAATAGAAACGGGAATTTCGCGGATGGAGGCCGTTTACTTTTCTCTGTTTCTGGCGCGCTCGCGGAATTCCCGGGGGCCGCAGCCTGTGGCGCGGCGGATGAAACGCGAAAACGTCTTCGGATCCCGGAACCCGCATTCCTGTGCAATGTGGGAGATGGAATGGTCGGTTCCCTGGAGCAGGTTCTCGGCGCGGGCGCGGCGGCGGTCGAGAATCTCGCGGCCGGGAGAATTCTTCAGATAACGGTGAAACAGCACGCTCAGGCGGGAACGGGAAATCCGGAGTTTTTCGCAGAGCGAATCAATGCTGAGCGCCGGGTCGGAGAGATTCTGAAAAATCAGATGACGCGCCCGCGCGATGATGCGCTCCTCCGTATTTTCTTCATTGCTGGATTCGGCAACACTGGCGAATATGTCAAGAATCAGCGATGCAATGTGGCGGCGGTCCTGTTCGCCGTAGGACTGCGCAAACTGGATCAGCTGTTTCCAGACCGGTTCGACGCTTCGCTCCAGCGTCAGAAAACGCGGGAAATGGTAGGACAGCATCAACGGTTCCGCAAGCGGACCGAAAAAGCTCAGAGTCTGAAAACGGCACTCTTCCGAAAGACATTCGAGACGGTAGCTCTCTCTATAGAGAATGTAGAACATGTCGTCCGCATTCATGATTTCTTCGCGTCCGTTGACAAACGCTTTGCATTGTCCGGAGAGCACCCAGAGCAAAGTGACGGAATCGCCGCGATAGCCAACTTTTGAAAGA
>URNE01000270.1 GCA_900549045.1 uncultured bacterium
GTGCGGTCAGAAAAAACTTATTCATGGTGATAAATCCTTAAGTCAGTGTTTCCGGTTACTTCTGTGCAACGGCATCCGGATAAACCAGATTCGCTTCCACGGTAACGAAGATGTAGTTCTTTTCCTTCAGAGTGGTCGTCGTTCCGAAGATGTATTTCAGAACGGGGAGCTGGCAGAGGAACGGAACACCGATGGTCTGTTCGACATCGAATTCGCGAACCGCTTTGGTGAGAACCTGTTCACGTCCGAAGTGAATGGTCTTCCAGTCGGTGAAGGTTTTTGCGGTGCTGGCGATCTGGGTGCCGTAGTTGTTGGCTTCGACAGGATCGGTGGAGCTGATGTCGCAGGCGAAAATGAAGCTGCCGCTGTTTCTGTCGTAGAACGCCTTGTCGGAGGGAATCCAGCCCATGTCGTTCACATCCTTGTCTTCGGTGAGGAAGCAGATGGTCGGAGCGGAGATGGTGACGTTGAATTCCGGAGCGCCTTCAAGAGCGACGACGGAGGATGTGTGGTCTTCCGGATTCTTGATCTGCGCGTTGTAGGTCGGGGTCAGGGCAATCGTGGCGGGAGCCTGATTGTTGAGAACATTGATTGTGGCGGAGGCAACGATTTTAGCGCCGCCGGACTGCTGGAGCAGGCGGATGAAGCTGAGGTCGAAGGCCGGAGCGGTGAAGATGCCGCCGTATGCCCAGGAGAGCGCGCTGCCGGAGTTCACGGCCGTGGTGAGAACCTTGTCCCATGCGATTCTGCCGGAGCTGAATGCGAAGTCAACGAGATTCAGTCCCGGACCGTTCTTCCATGCGAGGTAGTCGATGCCGACGTCGCGGAGAGTGCTTTCGCGGACGGAGTAGTAGCGGAAGGTGACCTGAGCCTGCGGGAGCGGGCGGTCGAAATATTTGATCCAGTCGAGAGCGTAGTCGACATCATCAAGGTCGTCCTTGAGCCAGAGGGCGCCGTTGTCGGCGAAGTGGCTGCCGGTTCCGGAGAGCATGACGTCGGCGGGAAGCTGAAGTTCTTTGCCGTGGCGGTACTTCGGCCAGTAAACTTTCCATTTGTATCCCGCGCCGTAGACGGCGGAACCGAAAGCGTCTTTTTTGGTGCCTCTGTCAAGGACGGAGACAATCTGGTCGACGTAGGGGAGGAATTCTTCTGCTGTGGTGACGATGACTGACTGGTTGTCCTTGCTGGCGTTCAGGCTGCGGACCTGGGAAGTCGACTGATAGCGGCGGCATGCGGCATCAATATAGGGGGTGATGTCGGAGGCCTTCAGGTGTTTGAGACGGTACACTTTGGTCGCCATCTGTTTCTGGGCGTCGTCCTGAATCAGACGGATCGTGCGGGTCCCTTCCGCTGCGAATGCGGGCACAAGCAAGGCCGCGGCAGCAAGGAGAGAAAAGAAGTGCTTTTTCATAAAAACTCCTGTTTGTTTATTTTGGGGGTTGTTCTTTATCAAAATCAAGGGTAGCAGAACTTTTGCCGCGAATGCCGGAATGTCCGCCGCATGCAAAACTTCCGCGGATGATTCGGAAGCCCCGCATGACGCTTTTCCGTTCCGGACGGACCATTCTGCAGCAGCAGTCGCCATCCTTGCTTTCTTTTTTTAAGTGTCCTGTCTTTCTCGCCCAGTACACGCACTCAGCCAATGCTGATTCAGCCTCTCCTGATCTGATAAACTGTAATATACATGCGCATATAACAATTGTCAAACAAAAAACATGTTTTTGCGGTTCATTTCAGACATATTTCTTTCCACAGGGACAAATCCGGAACTTCCGGCGGTTTTTTCGTGCTCGTTTCAGCCGCGGAGAATGCGGGTGAGACGCGTTGCGGCGAGCAGGAGGCAGCAGGAGAAAAGTCCGAATGCGGGCAACAGGATCAGTCCGGCGAGAAGCCCGATTCCCCCGCCGAGCAGGCTTACGGACGGCAGAAAAGCCGCGTAAGTTCCTTCCCCGCAAAGTCTCCGGAGGCGGAGAAAAACATAGATTGCGCAGCCCCCCAGCGGGAAGGGCGCCGCAAAAAGCAACGGCATGCGCGCCGCATCCGGAATCCATTCAAAACAGGCAAGGGCAAGCGGGAGAAGCGCGGAGACAAGGTAAATTCCCCGTGCGCCTTTCGAGGTCCGCGCGGCAAAGGCTCCGGCAAGCCCGCCAAGCGCAAAAAGCGGCGGCAGAAGCGGCAGATACCCGAACAACATGCCGGTCCGGAGCTGAAAGAGATACAGCAGAACTCCCGCTGTTCCGAATGCCCAGACGCCGTTTTCAAATGAGAGGAAAAAGGCGCGCCGGTCAGGAGATACCGCTTTGAAATAGCGCAAGAGCAGATAGAGAACTGCGGGAATGCCGAGCAGCCACGCGGCATTCCGCACCGCAAAAGAAAAACACGTGAGCAGAGTACGGAAAGCATCGGTCGAGAAGAGCGGATCTCCCGTCCACTCCCGCCGCAGGGAATCCGGATGAAACAGACGTTCGGGAGGCTGTTCCGCCGCCAGATTCCCGACCCGGGCCGTCTCTTCGGGATTGTCGGTCAACCCGGCGGTGACGAGGAAGAATCCCGCCGGGAGAAGCTGGGGGCCGCTGAACCGGTTCTCCGCCCGGACCGCCAGAATTTCCGGAGAGAGCTCCGGTTTCAACTCCGCCGAGGCAAGCAGAAGATTGAGGCGTCCGGTTGCAATCCGGACATTTGGGAAGACTTTGCGGACGGTTGCGAGCAGACGGAGGCGCTCCGTCTCCGGAACCGGAAGCGGAACGGCGAGAATTCCGTCGTCTTTGAGCGTATTCCGGATGATCCGGAACATCTCTTCCGAAGAAAATCGGTACGATGCGAGGGTCCGGACGGTCGGCGCTTCGAGAAAAAACAGATCGTACTCTTTCTCTCGTCCCGCAAAAAAGCGAAAGGGGTCCGCGGCGGTAAATTCGAGTTTGCCTTTCTCATTCCTGAGCTGCTGAACGGAGGGGAGGAGTTTCGCGTTTGCGAGGCAGGAATCCACGTTTTCGACATCGGGCATGGAAGCGAGCAGAAGCGCCGGGCGGCGGTCTATTTCTCCAACCGTCGCGGCATGAAGCCCGCTTCCCTGTTTCTGGAGCAGGGAAACGAGAATCTGGAGCCTGGTCCGATGGAACGGTTCGCGGCTGGAGACAACCTGTGTTCCGTTCCAGAAAATGGAGTTCGCCGAGAACGCGATCCGTCCGGTTGAAGAATTGAGGGATGTTTTGAGCGCGGGAAGAAGTTGATTGCCCGTTGCGGTGTAGACCGTCTGGAAGAGCTTTGCCGGAAGGAACGCGAGAATGCAGATGAGCACTTTTGTGCGGAATTTTCCCGTGAAAGAGCCGAGCAGATGAATCAGCAGATTAATGAAGAAGAGGTCATGAAGCAGGCCTATGAGCAGGCAAATCAGATGATGTCTGCTGCCAATCAGGAGGCTTCGGATACGACACAGAAGGCGACGGACCAGGCCAACGAAATGGTGATGTCTGCACAGAATCAGGCTAACGATATCATGACGCAGGCCCAGCAGCAGTCAACGGCGATGGTTCAGGAGGCACAGAATCAGGCACAGATGATTGTCAGTGCGGCATCGGAGCAGGTCAACGAATACAATCGTCAGGCACAGGCATATCTGTCGGATATGCTGGCACATCTGGAGCAGCTGACGCAGAGCGTCATCAGTGATACCAACAACGTCTACCAGTCAACGCTTCAGAGCATGAACTCGTATCTGCAGAACGTGCAGAACGACAGAAATGCACTGCTTCAGCAGCAGCAACAGTCAGAGGCTGCAAGAGCACAGGCTACGATGGCTGAGCAGGCTGCGGCAAATCAGGCAGTTCAGGAAGCCGGAGCACAGGCACAGGCGGCTGTCATTGCGCAGCAGCAGGCTGCGGCGGCAGCTGCAGACAACCAGACAGCGGATGCCGAAGTGCAGGAAGGCTGAAAGAGATCTCAGAAGGCTTATAGCAGGCTTGCAGAAAGCTTATTTCAGAACAAATGATAAGAAGACGCCGGGCGTCCGTTCATTCTACGAAGAGGGATGGATGGACGCTTTGTCTTTGCGGATTTGACGTTGGAAAGGGACAGGAAATTCATGAGCAGGATCGAAAAAGGAGATTACGGCTATTTCAGAAACCAGAGACAGAAGAAGCTTATCATCATGGTTCTTCTGTATGCCATG